>CALMEC010000061.1 GCA_937862675.1 uncultured Actinomycetes bacterium | reverse complement strand
CGGCGCCGCGCCCGCCCCCCCGGGGCCGGCGGCCCGGCCCCGCCCGCCGGCATGCCGCGCCCGCCTGATCCCGTGACGGGAAAGTCGACTAGACTTACCGACCCGGCCGTATCCGGTCGGTCCTCCAGGCGCCCTCTCGCGATGCGACGCACGGTCCCGCGACGATCTGCCGAAGCGCCACACCCGAAAGCAGTGCATGATCGAACTTCCCACGATGGCCCCGTCGTTCGCGGCCGCCCTTCGGGCGCGCGGATACACGACCCTCACACCCGTCCAGGACGCCGTCCTCGGAGTGGGGGAGGAGGATCTGCTCGTCTCCGCCCAGACGGGATCGGGGAAGACCGTCGCCTTCGGCATCGCCGTCGGCACGACGATCCTGGGCGGCCGTGAGTCCTTCGACGACGCGGCCGTGCCCCTAGCACTCGTGGTGGCCCCGACCCGGGAGCTCGCCCTCCAGGTGGAACGCGAGCTGTCCTGGCTGTACGCCGGGACCGGTGCCCGTCTCGCGACCTGCGTGGGCGGGATGGACTACCGGACCGAGCGGCGTGCGCTGGGACGCGGCGCCCACATCGTGGTCGGAACCCCGGGTCGTCTGCGCGACCACATCACGCGCGGGTCCCTCGACCTGGGCGCCGTTCGGGCCGTCGTCCTGGACGAAGCCGACGAGATGCTCGACCTGGGATTCCGCGACGACCTCGAGTTCATCCTGGCCGCCGCCCCGGACGACCGTCGCACCCTGCTCTTCTCGGCGACCGTGCCGCGGTCCATCGAGGAGCTCGCCTCACGGTTCCAGCGCGACGCACGGCGTGTCAGCGTGAAGAGCGAGACGGATCAGCACGCGGACATCGAATACCGGCAGGTCGTCGCGGCCGCCTCGGATCGCGAGAACGCGATCATCAACACGCTCCTCTTCCACGACTCGCAGAGCGCCATCGTGTTCTGTCACACGCGGGAGGCCGTCCGGCATCTCGCGAGTCGCCTTGGCGACCGTGGATTCTCGGTGGTCGCGCTGTCCGGCGAGCTGAGCCAGGCGGAGCGCACCAACGCGCTGCAGTCGATGCGCGACGGACGGGCGCGGGTCTGCGTCGCGACGGACGTCGCTGCACGTGGCATCGACCTTCCGAACCTCGACCTGGTGATCCACGCCGACATCCCGTCCAACCCGGACACGCTGCTCCACCGGAGCGGACGCACCGGTCGTGCGGGGCGCAAGGGCGTCTGCACGCTGATCGTGCCGACCCACCGTCGCGGGGCCGCGGCCCGTGTCCTCAAGATGGCGAAGCTCCACGCCGAGGTGGTCGCGGCTCCGTCGGTCGCGATGATCGAGGAGCGTCAGCGCGAACGGATCCTGAACGACCCCGCGCTCGGCACGACGCCGGAGGAGGGGGAGGCGGACCTCGTCCGTGCCCTCTTGGAGACGCACGGCGCCGAGAGCCTGGCCGCCGCATACGTCCGCCTGCAGTCGGCGTCGCAGCCGTCACCGGAGGAGCTCATCGAGGTCGATCTGCACCCCAAGCGTGAACGCCGCGAGCACTCCGGCGAGGGTGCCGCCCGGGGAGCGGGGAAACCGTCCCGCGATCATCGTGAGTTCGAGGGTGGGGTCTGGTTCCGGGTGTCCATCGGGCACCGGCACCGTGCCGATCCGCGATGGCTGCTCCCGCTCATCTGCAAGTCGGGCGGGGTGAAGGGGCGCGATGTGGGCTCCATCCGGATCTACGACATGGAGACGCAGTTCCAGATCACCCGCGAGCGTGCCGACGCGTTCGCCGCCGCGGTCGAGAAGAACGGCACAGGCGAGGCCGGTATCACCATCCGGCGGGTTCCGAGGGGGCAGGAGGGCGCTCCGCCACGTCGCGTGACGCGCCGCCCCTCGGGATGGTTCCGCCCCGCCGGGTGGCCCGCCGCCCCGCGTCCGGACCGGGCGGGCGCCCGCCGAAGCGCGGACGTCCCGGCGATCGCCCAGGCGCCCCGGCCAAGCGGCGCTTCGAGAAGTCGTACAAGCCGCACAAGGGGAAGTAGAACCGCACCCGCCGTCCGTGGTGGATTGGTCAGCAAGCGCTGTATAGTCAGCCAATGCTGACCAATGAGCCTCGCCTCGACGTTCTCAACCGGCTGGGCCGCGCGATGGCGGATCCCACGCGATCGCGCATCCTCCTCGAACTCTTGGAGGGGCCGGGGTATCCGGCGACCCTCGCCGAGTCGCTCGATCTCACCCGGACCAACGTCTCGAACCACCTCGCGTGTCTCCGTGGATGCGGGATCGTCGACTCGACGCCGGAGGGACGGCGGACGCGGTACGAGATCGCCGATCCCCATCTCACACGCGCCATCGAGCTTCTCGTCGACGTCGTCCTGGCCTGTGACGACGGGGCCCTCTGCATGGATGAGGACTGCGACGTTCCTCTCTGCTGCGGACCCGGTGCAACCGGCTGATGAGCCGGGAATGCTGTGATCCGGATGGTCCGGACCAGGCCGGGAGCGGGATCGACGAGGCGCATCCACCGCAGCGGCCGCCGACAACGACGCTCTCGGCACCGGTCGGGAAGCCCCATGAGGATGCGTGCTGTGGCGGTCCGTCCCCAGCACGTCCGGCCGACGGTCCCGGCGGACCACGAGGCGTCACGTGGTGGCGGGACGTCGGCATGCGTCCGGCCGGCACGGCCGGTCTTCTCCTCGTCTCCGGCGTCGCCGCCGAGTGGTCGGGGCACGACCTGACCGCGACCATCCTGCTCTGGACAGCCCTCCTGGTGGGGGGAAGCACGTTCGTCCCCGGAGCCCTCTGCCGACTCACCCACGGGCGGCTCGGCGTCGGACTGCTCATGACCATCGCGGCGACAGGGGCGGTACTTCTGGGTCGGGTGGGGGAGGCCGCGATGCTGGCCTTCCTCTTCTCCCTGGCCGAGTCCCTGGAGGATCGCGCCATGATCCGCGCGAGGGAGGGGCTCCGGGCCCTGCTCGCCCTCATCCCCGACACCGTCCGGGTGTCCCGTGACGACGTCGTGCTGATGATCACGCCGGCGGAGATCCGCATCGGTGATGTGCTCATCGTGGGTGCGGGCGGCCGAGTGGCGACGGACGGGATCATCCGGGACGGGGCGTCCACCCTCGACACGTCCGCAGTGACCGGTGAGTCCATTCCGGTCGATGTCGGCCCGGGCGATCCCGTCTCCGCAGGATGCGTCAACGGAGAAGGAACGCTGCGCATCCGTGCCACCGCGGACGGACACGACAACTCCCTCACGCAGATCGTCGAGCTCGTCCGGCAGGCGCACTCACGCAAGGGACGCCGTGCCCGACTCGCCGATCGGATCGCCCGCCCCCTCGTGCCCGGCGTGCTGATCACGGCCACCGTGGTCGCCGGGATCGGAGCGCTGGCTGGGGACCCTGCCAGGTGGATCGAACGTGCGCTGGTGATCCTGGTGGCCGCGTCTCCCTGTGCCCTCGCCCTCGCCGTCCCGGTAACCGTCGTCAGCGCAATCGGGTCCGCGTCAACGTTCGGCGTGATCATCCGTTCCGGCGAGGCATTCGAACAGATGGGCACCGTCCGGACGATCGCGTTCGACAAGACGGGTACGCTCACCGCGAACAGACCGGTGGTGATCGAGGTGGTACCCACGGGGACGTTCAGCCGCGAGGAGGTGCTGGAGCGGGCGGGTGCTGTCGAGACGACCAGTTCCCACCCGTTGGCGGTGGCCATACGGACGGTGACGCCGGACGCGCCGCCCGCCACGGATGCCGTGGAGAGCGCGGGCCGGGGGGTCGCGGGGCACGTCGGAGACACGCGAGTCCGTGTCGGCAGCAGCCGATGGAGCGATCCCGGACCGTTGGCGCCGGATGCGGAGCGCATGACCCGGGCGGGCATGAGCGTGGTGGTGGTCGAGGTGGACGGCAGGATCGCCGGTCTCATCGGCGTGCGGGACGAGCTACGACCGGAGGCGGCCGCGACGGTCCGGCTGCTTCACGATCAGGGCGTGCGCTCGGTCATGCTGAGCGGCGACAACCGTCGCACGGTCCGGGCGCTGGCAGAGCACGCCGGGATCGACGAGGTCCATGCCGAGCAGAGCCCCGCGGACAAGGCAGCGGTCATCGCATCGTTGCGCAACACGACGCCCGTCGCCATGGTGGGCGACGGCATCAACGACGCGCCGGCGCTCGCCACCGCGACGGTCGGCATCGCAATGGGGCTGACGGGTTCTGCGGCGGCCATCGAGTCCGCGGACGTGGCCTTCACCGGTCGCGATCTGCGGCTCATCCCCGGTGCGCTCGCCCACGCACGACGTGGCCGGAGGATCATGACGACGAACATCGGCCTGTCCCTGGCGATCATCGTCGTCCTTTTCCCCGCGGCCTTGTCCGGCGTGCTCGGCCTCACCGGCGTGGTCCTGGTGCACGAGCTCGCCGAGGTCGTCGTGGTACTCAACGGGCTGCGCGCGGCACGTCCACCGCGAAGGATCTCTGCCGCTACGTCCGTCTGAGGTCTGTTCCCGAAGACGACGTCCTCGTCGACCGGAGGGGCTCACACGCCGGATGATCCGGCTCGTGGCCTCCATCCCGGCACCTTCCCAACGCGGTGATCATGAGGTCGGCGACCAGCCGCCGGTCGTCACCGCATCCGGTCAGTACGCCTTCGCCAGAAGGCCTCCGTCGACGAGGATCTCCGTGCCCGTGATGTACGACGCGTCGTCCGAGCAGAGGAACACCACCGAGCGTGCGACCTCGCGAGGATGGGCGATGCGCTTGACGGGGTAGGCGGCCTCCATCTCCGCGCGTGCGGCGTCCGGGTCCGGGCTGGCCGCGAAGTACTCCAGGATCATCGGCGTCTCCATGTCACCCGGAAGGACGCTGTTGCAGCGGATGCCGGCAGGTGCGTAGTCCACGGCGATGGCGCGGGCGAGTCCCACCACGCCGTGCTTCGTCGCACCGTAGGAGGTCAGGAACGGGTCGCCGCTGGAGGAGAGGATCGAGCCGATGTTGACGATCGCTCCTCCGCCGTCCTGCAGCATCCGGCGGATGGCGGCGCGACAGCCGAGGAACGTGCCGCGCATGTTGACGGCGTTCAGTTCCTCCCAGGCCTCGAGGGTGGTCTCATGCAGCGGTCCCTCCGGTCCGAGAATGCCGGCGTTGTTCACATAGGCGTCCAGGCGACCTGTCTCGGCGACGACGGCGGCGACGGCGTCCTCATGACAGGACTCGTCCCGGACGTCTCCCGAGACGAAACGGATGCCACCGGGAAGATCCGCGCCCTGTGCCTCCAGCGAACGGCCGTCGTTCGCGTCACGGCCGACGGCCACGACGAACGCACCCTCCTCCGCGAAGAGCAGCGCCGTCTCACGCCCCAGTCCCTTCGTCGCCCCCGTCACCACGACTCCGCGCCTGTCGAAGCGTCCCATACGTCCTCCTTTGGCCGATGCGTCCGGGGAGGATAGTGGTCCGGGCGGCGGCATCGGGAGGTCCCGACGGGGGGCGAGACAGCGCGACCCGACGGAGGAGATCGACGACCCGGACCGCGGAAGCCCGTGGACTAACATGGCGACATGCTGGACGCACCGGATCTGAACGGCGACGAGCGACATGCACGCCGCCGGCGGCGCCGACGACAGGTGATCCGGCGCCGGATCGTCACATCGGTGGTGATCGTCGGGGCACTGGCAGGAGGAGCCGTCCTCGTCGCGCGGACGACCGGCTCCCACGGATCGGCGCAGGGGGGGCCGACGGCGACTTCGACCGTCAAGGAACCGACGCCCGAGAAGCCGACCACGTCCACGCAGGGAGAGACCGACGACGAGGCCGTGGATCGTGCGCTCGAGCGCTACGTGTCACTGGGTCTTCCGGTGTACCGAGGAGGCGGGAAGGGGAAGTACGTCGCGCTGACATTCGACGACGGTCCCGGCCCCATGTCGCCCCAGCTCGTCGACAAGCTCGAGTCCCACGGCTTCCGGGCGACGTTCTTCCTCTGCGGGACGAACGTCGCGGGGCATCGCGCCGTGATCCGGCGGGAGGCGCGCATCGGTACCCTTGGCGACCACACCTGGAACCACCCGGACCTCGTCCGGCTGCCGCTCGCCGACGCGCGCTTGCAGATGCGCTCCACGCAGTCGGCGGTCACCGCGGCGTCCGGCGTGCCCACGCGGCTGTTCCGGCCGCCGTACGGATCGCACAACCGGGCGATCGACCGGGAGGCGACGGCCGCCGGCATGCTGACCGTCCTTTGGAGCGTGGACACGCGTGACTCCCTCGGCGCCTCGTGGGACGAGATCCTGGCCACGCTCAAGCGAGGAACGGCGCCCGGAGCCATCATCCTGATGCACGAGAACCACGGTCAGACACAGAAGGCGCTCAACCGGTACCTCCCGTGGCTCCAGCGCCAGGGGTACACGGCCGTGACGGTCCCGGAGCTCCTGGCCCTCGACCCCCCGCCGGTGGACAAGGTCCGGCGTGAGGCCCGCGCATCGGGCGGCGCCCGGGGCGGCAGCTGACGATCGAGCCGTCCCGCGGCCGTCCACCGCTGGATCCCACGGCGCCGTCCGGAACCTCAGGTGCCGGCGCCGTCCATCGGATAGAAGTGCTCGTGGTCGCCCGCGTAACAGATGCCGAACGGCTTGTTGGTGATGAAGAGGAACGTGCAGTCGTTCTCCGCCGTCGCACCGTGCTCCATCCAGCCGCCCTCGTCGAACCAGACGAAGCTGCCCGGCCCGTACTCACCCTCGTGGGTGTGCAGGACCCCGTCCAGCACGTACATCCCGTGCGCGCACGGATGGGAGTGCCAGATGTTCGTGAAACCGACCCGGTAGCGGATCAGGAAGACCTGCATGCCCGTGTCGGGATCGGAGAACAGCGGTTTGAACGGGATGTCCGCACCGGTCTGGTCGACGTGGAGGATGTCCCACGGCATCCGCGACGTGTCCGCGACGGTCACGTTGACGAGGTTCGACGGTGTCGGGCCATGATCACCGGCCGGGAGACGGGCTGCCATCGGCGTGCTCCTTGGGTTGACGGCGGATACCCGTCATGTACCCGGCCGTCGGAGGGTGCAAACGCCGTCCGCTTCTCTCGTCAGGGCGAGACGAGGAGGGGTGATCCCGTCCGGCGCCCCGCACCCGTGCCGCAGCCCCTATCGGAACATAACTGTCGTTTGCGTGCAGAGACGCGTGATCTCGGCGAGTACGGCGAATACGCAGGCATCGGCATCGCCCGGCATCACGAACCGCGGTTCATCTCGCTCTCGTCGTCATCGATGCACCCCGTGTCGTCGCGCGGGAGGCCGCACTCCGCGAACGCGGCAGAGTCGCCACTGAGGATCTGCTTCCGGAATCACCACAGAGGATCCGCTTGTCTGTCGCCGAGCCCAGAACCCGTTGAGAGGATCACGACCAGCATGAGCGTACCGCCCGGCCTCGCACTCATCGCCGGCACACTGGCATCGGCCGTGTTCTGGCTGGCGGCCTTTCTCGGGTAGTCGCCGTCCACAGACGCCGCTGATCAGTCGTCGGCGACGCGACCCTCAAGGTCATGTCGAACCCCATGGTGCACCGACGCGATCACAGCCTCATCATCCGGTCGAACCTCAGACATGGGATCGATGACGATGCGAGCGGGGCCCTCGACAGCCGATTCCCGGTCCCGGAGGGGTCCCTCGTGGAATCGCGTTCCCGTCGGTGGCCTCGGCCGAGCCGATCCCCGTATGGGCTCGGCCGCCGGCACGCCGTCAACCGGATCGAGACGGTTGTTGACAGTCGTCCTGTCTCGCGGACGTTCCGTTCCGCATCCCGGGACCCCCGACTAGTCTTGCCGCCATGGGTGCCTCCACGGCAATGTCGCTGCGCCGCGCGTGGTTCGCCGCCTGCGCTGTGGCTGTGACGGTCTGCGCCCACGCGCTCACCAGTGACTCCATGCGCCTCACGGGCGTCGCCCCGTTGATCTGGATCGGCGTCTTCGTCGCAACTTTCGCCGTCGGAGCGCATGCGCCCGCCCGGCAGTTCCGGCTGTGGAGCGGGGCGCGAATCGTCTCGCTGCTGGCGGGCAGGCAGATCGCGGCCGCCGCCGCCACGTTCAGCGACTCCTCGCCGCCCGGCTGGGCGATGCGCACGGCCAGCGCGGCGCGCGCGGCCGCCGCCGGCTGCACG
>CALMEC010000060.1 GCA_937862675.1 uncultured Actinomycetes bacterium | reverse complement strand
CACCCGCTCCAGCCGCATGATCAGCCGGTTCACCGGGTATGTCGTGCAGCCCAACAAGGCCGTCGTCGGACGCAACGCGTTCGCCCACGAGGCGGGCATCCACCAGCACGGCGTGCTGGAGAACCCGCTCAACTACGAGATCATGGACCCGACGAGCGTCGGCCTGGAGCGCAGCGAGCTGGTGCTCGGCAAGCACTCCGGCCGCCATGCGCTGCAGGCGGCGCTCCTCGACCTGGGCTACGAGCTCGACAAAGACGAGATGCGATCCGTGTTCGAGCGGTTCAAGGCGGTGGCCGACAAGAAGGGCGAGCTGTCGGCGCTGGACCTCGAGGCCCTGATGGGGGACGAGATCCGCGTCGGCGAGGTGGACGGGTTCACCCTCAGCGGATTCCAGATGAGCGACGCCACCGGCGAGGCGCCCACGGCGACCGTCATCGTGACGGGTGCGGACGGCACGAGGTCGGAGGGCACCGGGACGGGCGACGGGCCGGTCGATGCGCTGATGAAGGCGATCGACAACGCGATCGGCACCGACGGAAGGCTTCTCGAGTATGCGGTGAACGCCGTCACGAGCGGCAGGGACGCGCTCGGCGAGGCACGCGTCCTGGCCGAGATCGACGGACTGACGCGAAGCGGCCTGGGGATGTCGACGGACGTCCTGGAGGCGAGTGCCATCGCCTACATCCGTGCGGTCAACGCCAGCCGTGGCATCGAGGACCCGGAGCCCGTCGGCGGAATCTGATGTGAACGGCGGGGGCGGACTGTGATTGCACGCTCCCGCCGATCACCGTCGGCTCGTGGTGATGGCGATAGTGACTCCCGGCGGCTTGCGTCGACGTATCCTGACGGCGGTGACGGCGTCCGCGGGGGCCGTGGCGGCGCTCGCCGGTGTGCTGGTCGCGATGCATCCATTCGGCGCGGCTACCGACAGTGTCGCGGAGAACCGGTGGGCGGCGGCCGCGGCCACCGCACGTGCGCAGGGACCGCTCGCATTCCCGGTCGTCCGACCGCCCGGTCTGATCGATGTGCGCTTCCCGGTGACCTCGGATGCGGGGCCGATCGGACTGTTCCATGCATCAGGGGAGCCGACCGTCGCCGTATGCACCGTGTCGTCCGGGGCATGTCGTCGAGCACTTCCGACGAGTTCGGTCCTCGCCGTCCGTCCTGGTGGGCCGACGCTCCTCGTGGTTCCCGGCGAGCCCATGACGCGTCCGCTGTCGGATGACGCCGGCCACTTCTGGCGATCCGCCGGCTTCGTCTCGCAGACACCCGGCTGGTTCTCGCGCTGACGCTTCGCGCAAACGCACGCCGTGCCGGTCCCGGACGGTGATCGCGACCCGCCGCGACGGGTCGCGTGGCCCGGACCCCGGCGTGATCGAGGGACCCGAACTCCATCCGGCCCACGAACCGGATTGATACATTCAGGTCGAGGCGCGCGCCGAACCGGCGACATTCATGACGCGGGACATCCCGAGCCCTTCCGCCACGATGCCTGAGCCCTGCTGATCCGGTGGTCTCATCGATCCCCGGACCGAGGCGCGCGAGTCGGTCTCCGAACATCTTGTTCCAGAAGGCGAGGGTACGAATGCAAGCGGAATCGAGGGTGGGCGATGCCATCCGCCTGTCGGGCGCAGCGGCCCTCCTGTGCGGGGCGCTGCTGGTCGCGGCCCCCGTCGCCAAAGGGGCGGACATCACCGGGCAGGCGAACGTGGGGGTCTCGCTGAACACCGCGGGAGTCCCGGACGAGGTGGGGCCGGCTCCCTGCAACGCCGGTGCCGGATGTCCGGCCTACTGGAGTTATGCACGTCCGATCGTCCGTGTGATCTGGAGCGTGCCCGCCTCGGCGGCACCCGGCGACTCGTTCACCGTCCCGATCGATCCCGCGCTGGACCCGCAGACGTTCGTACCGAGCGATCTCACGGCCGCCGACGGCACGACCGTGGTGGCACGCACCACACTCGAGGCCGCGCGCATCCGGTTCACCCTCAGCGACTACGTCGCGAGCCAGCAGGGTGTGGGCGGCACAACGGACATCGGTCTTCGGTTCGCGTCATCCGCCGTTCCCGCGTCGGGCGCCCGGACGGCGCACGTCGTGGACCGGACCATCGTGATCAAGCGCGCGCCTGCTCCGACCGGCGCGACCAACTACATGTACGCCTATTGGACTCCGAACGAGGCCGCCGCCACGATGCGAAACGCCGCGGGGGCCCTTGTGCAGCGCACCGCGCACATGCGCTGGGTCGTCCAGCTCAAGACGAAGGTGGACAGCTCCGGGCGTGGCTGGCAGACCGCCACGCTCACCGAGACGCCGCAGGCCGGGTCGCATCTGAAGTGCGACGACCTGCAGGTGCGCGTCGTCGACAACCAGGACAGGCTTGCCCCGCCGGGTGTCGCCGCGCAGACCGTCAGCTGCACGCCCGACACCCTGCGGCTGCGCGTGACGAAGCCGGCCGGCGATGCCGGGGTCTACCGCGTGGGCGTGAACATGTATCTCGACACGAACGGTTTCGGCCAGCCCACGTACGTGGACGGTTCGACGACCCGGATCGGCATCAGCCCGGTCGGCTACGGCAACGAGGTGATGATCGACTATGACGGTGTGAAGAACCTGCTTCGGTCCGCGCTCGGCCGTGGCGACGCATCCGGGATGGTCGGGGGATTCGGCCCCCGGAGCTCGATCATCGGCGTCATCAACAGTCGCCAGGAGGTCGTCGGGACCTCCACCAAGCCGGGCCGCACGGCGTCGGCGGGATCGGCGAAGGTCATGGTGCAGATGCGTGCGCTTGTCGCCAGGCCGCGCCGCGGCGCCAGCCTTCCCTGGCGGACGACCGTGACCAACCGGACGGCGAAGGCCTTCAAGAACGTCCGGGTGTGCCTGCGCCCGGGTCGCACGGCGATGACGGCACGTTCCGTCCGGTACGTGGTCACCGCACGCAAGGCGAAGCCGACTCGGACCACCGCCCGGGTGGTCAAGGTCCGTAAGACGGGTGAACGGTGTTTCACCGTCCGCACGATCCGCCCGAAGGGCACGATGACCCTCGTGGTCCGCACCACGACCGCCAAGCGGGTACGCGGGACGCTCACCAACCGTGCCTCCGTGAGGGTGCCGAAGATCGGCACGCTGCGTGTGTCAGCGGTCGCGAAGGTGCGCTGAGACGCCGATGCACTGATGGCAGGACCGGTTGCCGACCGTCGCGAGGCGTGGCGGCACCGGTCAGCGCGGGCGACGACCGGGCACGGCGGATCTCGCCGACTCGGCGAGGGCCCAGAGGAGCTGGTCGACGACCGGTGAGGGTTCGCGCCGTGCGGTGACCAGACCCCATTCGACCGACGGCATCTCGGAGTCGAGCGTCACGGTGACGAGCCGGCCCGACGCCAGGTTGCCGCGGACGGCGAGGGTGGGGACGAGCGCCAGGCCGAGCCCGGCCATCACGGCCTGCTTGACGCCCTCAAGGCTGGCGACCACCGTGCGCCGCAGCGGCTCGACGCCCGCTGTGCGCAGGAGCGCATCGATGGCCATGCGGTCGGCGCGCCCGGCCTCGCGCGTCACGAGCGGCACGGTGGCGAGATCGGCGAGCGTTCGGGTGCCGGTCGCGAGCGGATGGCCCGGCGGCGCGATGAGGACGAGGGGGTCCACCTGCACGGCGCGGAAGGTGAGGTCGCCCGGGGTCACCTCACGGGTCGCCAGGACACAGTCGACCTGGCCGTCGCGCAGGTCGCCGATCGCACGGTCCAGGTCGACGGAGGTAACGGTGATCTCCAGCTGCGGGCGACGCTCGGCGAGCAGCGCCAGGGCGGGGGGCAAGGCGTAGATGACGAGGCCCTCGCCGCCGGCGACGGTGAGGTGATGGGATGCCTCGGACACGGCGGCGATGACGCTTCGGCCCGCCTGCTCCGCGGTGGCGAGTATGCGCCGTGCGTAGGGGACGAGGGCGGCACCCGCCTCCGTGGGCTGCGCCCCGGAGCGGGCCCGCTCCAGGAGCGGTGTGCCCATCCTCTTCTCCAGCGAGGCGACGAGCGTCGACACCGTCGGCTGGGTGATGCCCAGGGTCTCCGCGGCGCGGGTGAAGCCGCCCTGTTCGATCACGGCGACGAAGGCACGCAGACGCGCGGCGTCCGAGAGCCAGTCGACGTTGGTCGTCAATGGATCCATGGTGAACATAGTTTGCCAGCGTGCCTCGGCCGTCGTAACCTGTGACCACTTCGTACTGCCGCAGGAGTGATCAATGCCGAAAACCCTCTTCGAGAAGGTGTGGGACGCGCATCTGGTGCGCGAGGGCGATGCCGAAGGGCCGCCCATCATCTACATCGACCTCCACCTCGTCCACGAGGTGACCTCCCCCCAGGCCTTCGACGGACTGCGCCTCGCCGGGCGCCCCGTCCGTCGTCCCGACCGGACGCTGGCCACCGTCGACCACAACGTGCCCACTGTCGGACGCGACAAGCCGATCGCCGACCTGCTGTCGCGTCAGCAGGTGGAGACGCTCGAGAAGAACTGCGCCGAGTTCGGCGTGCCGCTCTACTCGATCCGCAGTCCCCGCCAGGGCATCGTCCACGTGATCGGTCCGGAGCTGGGCGTCACCCAGCCCGGCATGACCATCGTGTGCGGTGACAGCCACACGGCGACCCACGGCGCGTTCGGTGCGCTCGCGTTCGGCATCGGCACCAGCGAGGTCGAGCACGTCCTCGCCACGCAGACCCTGCCGCAGCCCAAGCCGAAGACGATGCGGATCACCATCGACGGCATGCCGGGTCTCGGCGTCGTCGCCAAGGACCTCATCCTGGGCACCATCGGCCACATCGGCGTGGCCGGTGGGACCGGTCACGTCATCGAGTACGCGGGTGACGCCATCCGCGCCCTCACGATGGAGGGCCGCATGACCGTCTGCAACATGACGATCGAGGGTGGCGGTCGCGCGGGCATGATCGCGCCGGACGACACCACCTTCGAGTATCTGGAGGGGCGCATCGCCGCACCGAAGGACTTCGCCGCCGCCGTTGAGGCATGGCGTCAGCTGCCCACCGACGATGGCGCGGAGTTCGACACCGAGGTCCACATCGACGCCGCCACGCTCGCGCCGCAGGTCACCTGGGGAACCACCCCCGAGATGGTCGTTCCGATCACGGGCCGCGTGCCCACCCCGGACGAGTGGGGAGACCCCGAGAGCGCCCGCCGCGCCCTCGACTACATGGGCCTGAAGGGCGGAGAGGCGATCGAGGACATCAACGTCGACGTCGTCTTCCTGGGCTCGTGCACCAACGGCCGCATCGAGGACCTCCGCGCCGCCGCGAAGGTCGTCGAGGGGCAGAAGGTTGCCGGAAGCGTCCGTGCGATGGTCGTGCCCGGTTCCATGCAGGTCAAGGTGCAGGCCGAGAAGGAGGGGCTGGACCGGATCTTCTCGGAGGCCGGCTTCGAGTGGCGTGACGCCGGATGCTCGATGTGCCTGGGCATGAACCCGGACATCCTTGTGCCGGGTGAGCGCTGCGCGTCCACCTCGAACCGCAACTTCGAGGGACGCCAGGGCAAGGACGGGCGCACCCATCTGGTGAGCCCGCAGATGGCGGCCGCCGCGGCGATCACGGGTCACCTGGTCGACGTGCGGTCGATGGACGTCGAGCTCGCGGGGGTGGGCGCATGAACCCGATCACCGTCATCACCGGGGCACTGGCCCCGCTGGACCGTGCCGACGTCGACACGGACCAGATCATCCCGAAGCAGTTCCTGAAGCGCATCGAACGCACGGGATTCGGCGAGTTCCTCTTCTACGACTGGCGCGGCACGGACGGTTTCCTCCTCGAGGAGCCCGCCTACATCGATGCGCCGATCCTGGTCGCGGGACGCAACTTCGGCTGTGGCTCGTCTCGCGAGCACGCGCCGTGGGCGCTGGAGGACTTCGGCTACCGCGCGATCATCGCGCCGTCGTTCGCCGACATCTTCCGCTCCAACTGCACGAAGGTCGGCATCCTGCCGGTCGTCCTGCCCGAGCAGGACGTGCAGGCACTGATCGACGCCGCGCTCGCGAACCCGGGGACCACCGGAACCGTGGACCTCGAGCGTCAGGTCGTCGTCGGTCCCGACGGCACCGAGTACGGCTTCGACATCGACCCGTCCATCAAGTACCGCCTGGTGAACGGTCTCGACGACGTCGGCATCACGATGTCGAAGGTCGAGGACATCGACCGCTACGAGGCCGATCGCGAGCGCGAGGGGCCCGTCACCACCACACTGGGATAGGTGTTCGGCGATGGTGGCCGGCCGTCGGCCGGCCACCATCGGGCTCGATGCTCGTCCCGGCGTTTGCGCTGCGCTCGGACGGGCCGTCTGCGCCGAAGT
>CALMEC010000059.1 GCA_937862675.1 uncultured Actinomycetes bacterium | reverse complement strand
GTGACTGGCGGATACCCCGCACCGTCCTCGCCGTGGAGGTCGGGGTCGCGCTCGGGCTCGCGGGGGCACTGATGCAGGCGCTGACGCGCAATCCCCTGGCGGATCCGGGGATCCTCGGGGTCAACGCCGGGGCGGCGGCGGCGGTGGTCGTCGCCATGGCCACGCTGGGGGTGACCGAACTGACCCAGTACGTCTGGTTCGCCGTCGTCGGCGCCGCGCTGGTGTCACTCCTGGTCTACGGACTCGGGTCGCGCGGTCCGGGGGGTGCGACGCCGGTCCGGCTCACGCTGGCCGGCACCGCCGTCACCGCGGCGCTCACGGCGTTCGTGGCCGCCATGGTGATCCTGCAGCCGCAGACGTTCGAGCAGTTCCGCTTCTGGGAGCTGGGATCGCTCGCCGGACGCCGCTGGGACGTGGTCGGTCAGGTCGCGCCCTTCATCGGGGTGGGCGTTCTGATGGCGCTGGCCATGGGCCGGTCGCTGAACGTCCTGGCCCTGGGTGAGGACACCGGCCGGGCGCTGGGGATGAAACCGGCGTACACCCGTGCGATCGGGGCGTTCGCGATCGTGCTCCTCTGCGGTGCGGCCACCGCCGCCGTCGGCCCCATCGGGTTCGTCGGGCTGGTGGTGCCGCACATGGTCCGCGCGATCACCGGTCCGGACCAGCGCTGGATCCTGCCGTACTCCCTGGTGCTGTCACCGGTCCTCCTGCTGGTCGCCGACGTGATCGGCCGGGTCCTCGACCATCCCGGTGAGGTCCAGGTCGCGGTGGTGACGGCGTTCATCGGCGCCCCCGTGTTCATCGCCCTCATCCGCGGACGCCGGATCGCGCAGCTGTGACGACGCGGCCGGTCACCACCCCACAGCCGGACGACGCCGTGTCCGGTGACTCACGGATCCTCCGGTTTCAGTCCGGCAGGTACTCGGTCCGCCTGCATGTCCGCACCCTGATCGTCTGCGCGGTCCTCGGAGCGATCGCGCTCGGCGTCGCCATCGTCAGCATCGGCGGAGGGCCGTATCCGCTGTCACCGGTCGAGGTCGTCCAGACCCTGCTGGGCGGTGGCCCGCCCGGCGCGGAGTTCATCGTGAGGGACCTCAGGATCCCGCGCGTGCTCGATGCCCTCCTGGTGGGCGCGGCCCTGGGCGTCTCCGGCGCCATCTTCCAGAGCCTGACCCGGAACCCACTGGGTTCCCCGGACGTGATCGGGTTCACCCAGGGGGCCGCCGCGGGTGCGCTCGTCACCTTCGGCATAATCGGGGGCGGCACCTTCGCGGTCGCCTTCGGCGCCGTCGTCGGCGGCATCGTGACGGCGGTGCTGGTCTACGGCCTGGCGTTCCAGGGGGGGTCGCAGGGCTACCGGCTGATACTGGTCGGCATCGGGTTCAGCGCGCTCCTGGCGTCGTTCACCGGTTTCATGATCACGAGGGTGAGTCCCGGAACCGCACAGGCCGCACGGGTGTGGCTGGTCGGCAACCTCGAGGGGCGGGGGTGGGAGCACGTGGCGCCCGTCGGGCTCGCTCTTCTCATCCTCATCCCGTGTGCGGCGTCTCTGGGCGGCCGCCTCCGGATGCTCGAACTCGGCGACGACGCGGCCGCCGCACTCGGCGTGCGCGTCGAGCGTTCACGCTTGGCGCTGGTGGGCGTCGCCGTGCTCCTGACGGCGGTCGCCGTCGCATCGGCCGGGCCGATCGCATTCGTCGCCCTCGCCGCCCCGCAGGTGGCCCGGAGGCTGACCCGGGCGACCGGGCCGGGCCTTGCCGCCGCCGGGGTCATGGGTGCGACCATGCTGGCGGCGAGCGATCTGGCCGGTGAGCGGATCTTCCCCTCGACCCCGTTGCCGGTGGGAATCGTCACCGGCGGCGTCGGCGGCGTCTATCTCGCCTGGCTGCTGTTCACCGAGTGGAGGGCCCCGCGGGGCTCACGGAGCGGCTGACGGCGAGTGCGGGTCC
>CALMEC010000058.1 GCA_937862675.1 uncultured Actinomycetes bacterium | reverse complement strand
GCCGTGGCCGTGGTGCTGGGACTGGCCAGCCTCGCCGGGGTTCTCCTGGCCCGCTTCTTCGGGTCGCGCATCCGGCGCCTGGCCGGCACCGCGGCGACCCTGGCCCGCGGGGAGCTCTCCGCCCGTGCGAGGGAGTCGTCGCCGCGCGAGCTCACCTCGCTTGCGGGCAGCATCAACCGGATGGCCGCACGGCTCGAGGGGCTCGTGGACGAGACGGTGTCCGACCGCGACCGGGCGCGGGCGCTCGTGTCCGCACTCGTGGAGGGTGTCATCGCCGTCAGCGACCAGGGTGAGGTGACCGTCGCCAACACGTCGGCCCGGACCCTGCTGCGACTCCCCGAGAACGTCTCGGAGCTGCGCCTGGAGGATCTGCCGGACGCCGTGCGCACGGTGGTGCACGAGGCCATGGACATGACCGGGACCCCGCAGATGACGGAGGCCGAACTGCGCGGTGGCCGCCATGTGCTCCTCTCGGCCGTCCGGCTCTCGAAGGAGGCCGGCACCGTCATCACCCTGCGTGACGTCACGGAGGAGCGCGGGCTCGACCGGGCGCGCCGCGATCTGATCGCCAACGTGTCGCACGAGCTGAAGACGCCGCTCACGGCCGTGAAGGGCTTTCTGGAGCTGATGGAGAGCGACCACCTCTCGCCGGAACAACGTGCCGAGTTCCTCGAGCTCACGAACGTCGAGGTGGGACGTCTCGAACGTCTCATCGCGGAGCAGCTCGAGCTCGCGCGCATCGACGCGGGGGCACTGCCGCTGGACCGTGCGCCCGTCGACCTCGGCGACATCGGCGAGAGCGTCGTCGCCTCGCGCGCCCTGCTGGCACAGCACGCCGGCGTCGACCTGGTCACGTCGCACCCCGACGAACCCGTGCTGGTCGACGCCGACCCGGCGCGCATCGAGCAGATCCTCCTCATCCTGCTGGACAACGCCCTGAAGAACACCCGGTCCGGCGGCAAGGTCATCGTCGGGGTGTCGCACTCGGACGACAGCGCCTTCCTGACGGTGCGCGACACCGGCGTCGGCATCCCGATCGAGGCCCAGCAGTTCATCTTCGACCGCTACTACCAGGCCGACCCGTCGCGGGAGGGCGAGGGGCTGGGCCTGGGGCTCTCCATCGCCCGCGGGCTGGCGGAGGCACACGACGGCAGCATCGAGGTGCGCTCGGCACCCGGCATCGGTAGCGTCTTCACCGTCCGGCTCCCGCGTGCTCGGATCGCATCGTCGGAACCCGCCCGCGAGGAGGCCCGGTCATAACCCGTCAGAAGGATGAGAGGTCGGTGCTGGTCACCGGGGCCAGCCGGGGTCTCGGCATGTCCACCGCCCACGCGCTGCGGGCCGCCGGATGGCGGGTGATCGCCGGTGCGCGGGATCCGTCCGCCGTGTCCTACGACGACCCCGGCATCACCGTTGTGCCCCTCGACGTCACGGACCACGAGGGGGTCCGCGCGGCCGTCGCCACGGCGGAGGAGATCGCGGGCGGAGCGCTGGACGCGCTGGTGAGCAACGCGGGCTACGCGTTCCTCGGGCCCGTCGCGGGCCTCGAGATCGACGGCCTGCGCACACAGTTCGAGACGAACGTCTTCGGTGCGCTCGCGGTCACCCAGGCGGTTCTGCCGGCCATGCGCGCCGCACGGCGCGGACGCATACTGGTGGTGTCGACGGTGGGCACGCGGCTGTCCACTCCGCTGCTGGGTGGCTATCGCGCCAGCAAGGCCGCCTTCGACGCGCTGGCCGACACGCTGCGACTGGAGGTCCGTCCCTTCGGGGTCGAGATCGTGCGGGTCGAACCGGGCATGGTGGCCACCGGATTCTCGGCGTCGGTGCAGCGCTCCGGATCGATGAGCCTGGACCAGGGGCCATGGGCGACGATGGCGTCCCAGACGGTCGGCGGCATGCGCCGGTGGCGCCAGTGGATCGACCTCCCGCCCGACCAGGTGGCCGCCGACATCGTCCGCCTCCTCGAAATGCCGGATCCACCTGTCACCGAGCTGATCGGCGAGGACGCGGTACACCTGGCGGGCCTCTCCGACGAGGAACTGTTGGACTTCCTCGGCGTCGACCACCCCGGGGCGCCCTGATGCGGATCGTGGTGGCGCCGGCCCCGTTCAAGGGGGCCGCGTCGGCCGTGGAGGCCGCCCACGCCATCGCGACCGGGCTGCGCGCCGCGGGCGGCTCGCCGGACATCGTGACCGTCCCGGTCGCCGACGGCGGCGAGGGGACCCGGGACGCACTGGTCGCGCACGACGGCCGGACCCGCGCGTTCACGGTGGCCGATCCGCTGGGCCGTCCGGTCGCGGCGGCCATCGGGCTCCTGCCCGGTGCCGTGCCCACCGCGGTGGTCGAGCTGGCGGCGGCCTCGGGGTATGAGCGCCTCACCGACGACGAACGCGACGTCATGACCACGTCCACGTACGGCACGGGCGAGCTGATCCGCGCGGCGCTCGACTTCCAGCCGGAACGGCTCATCCTCACGCTGGGCGGGAGCGCGACCAACGACGGGGGCCTCGGGATCGTCCGCGCGCTCGGCGGACGTCTCCTGGACGTGGCGGGCGAGGAGCTGGCGGGGACGGGGGCGGACCTGGCGCGCGTCGCCCGTCTCGACCTGTCCGGGGTGGATCCCCGGATGTCGGACGTGGCCGTCACGATCGCCGGCGACGTGCGCAACCCGCTGTGCGGTCCGGACGGCGCCGCTGCGGTCTTCGGTCCGCAGAAGGCCGCCGCCCCGGCACAGGTCCGCGAACTGGGCCGGGGGCTCGGCCGGCGCGCCGACCTCTACGTGGCGGATGGCCATCCGGACGTGCGCGATCTGCCCGGCGCCGGCGCCGCCGGCGGGGTGGCCGGCACCATGGTGGCGCTCTTCGGGGCGTCCATCGTGTCCGGGGCCGACCTGGTGCTCGACGTCGTCGGCATCGACGCCGCCCTGGACGGCGCGGATCTCTGCATCACCGGGGAGGGCTCGCTCGACAGCCAGTCGCTCGACGGCAAGGCGCCGGTGCGGGTCGCACGGCGGGCGCGCGCGTTCGGCGTCCCCGTGGTCTGTCTCTGCGGCCGGACGGCACTCGGTCCGCGTGAGACCCGCGAAGCCGGGTTCGCGGCGGCGTTCACGATCGGATCCGGTGACCCCTCCGCCGACTGGGCGGCGTCCACCGCGCGTGATCTGGCGCGGACCGCCGCGATGGTGGCCGGACTCCGGGGCACGGCGACCGGCCTCTGACGTCACGACGGCGGGTGCCCGCGGGCCGGCGTCCACTGCGCGCGCGACCCCCTGATGACGGCCGGCGGGCATGGGGATCCCGAGGATCCATCCTGGTCATGATGACGCCCGGGACAGGCGCCGCCGCCACGAGAGGCAGGCGCCGACGGTGAAGATCTGCCCGCATATGCCGATAGTTGACCCGTGGTGCACGCGTCCACGGAGACGGACGAGTGTGCTCGCGCCCGAGGGCGTGTCCGGCAATAACGACGGCGTTCGGCGTCACGAGAGGGGATTCGGTGCAACGACGGGTGAGGATCTCGGTGCTCGGGCGATCGGACGGTCCGTCCATTTCGTCCCGTGCCCGCCGTCGGGTCCCCGTCCGGCCCCTGCTCATCGCGGCGGCGGTCCTGACGACGCTTCTCGGGTGGATGGCGGTCCACGCCGGCCCGGGGCGGGCGATCACCTGGTCCCCCAGGCAGTGCACCGGCTTCGCCGACTGCAACGTGAGGGGCCTCGGCAACGCCGGATATCAGGACGTGTACATCCAGTCCTTCTGGGGTGCGTACGGAGGGCACAACTGCACCAACTACGTCGCCTACCGGCTCTCTCAGCGGGGGATCGCGGAATTCACCGTCCGGGGCAAGGCCGACGCCACCAACTGGGGTCCGCAGGCGCAGGCCAGGGGATACGCGGTGGACCTGAACGCGCCGGTGCCGGGAGACGTCGCCTGGTGGACCGCGGCGGTCATGGGCAACACGGGCGGCCATGTGGCGTACGTCGAGTCCGTGGACATCGTCGCCGGGACGTTCACGGTGTCGGAGGACAACTACAGCGGTGACTTCGACTGGCGGACGTACCGGATCGGTGAGGTCTCCGGTTTCATCCACGTCGGCGGCGGAGCGATCGCGACGCCGGACGGGTTCTCCGACAATGCGCGCTCAACGGGTCTGCCGACCACATCCACGTCATCGGCTCCGCCCCCGTCGGCGGCCGCGACGACGGGGGCCGCGGCGACGAGGACGGTCGTCTCCACCGGCAAGCTCGCGACCTACCGGATGGCCGGGGTGCCGGTGAGGTGCGTGGCGCCCGGCGGCCGGTTCACGCTGCGCGTGTCCGCGGTTCGCCGGTCGTCCTCCAGTGACTTCCGGAGGGTCGCGCGCGTCGACTTCTGGGGGTCCGGCAAGCGCCTTCGTCGTGACGCTGCAGCGCCGTTCACCTATGCCTATGTGCTCGCCAGGAGCGCTCGTCCGGGCAGGACCGTCCCGGTGTCGGCCCAGGTCGTCGTGGGGACGAAGGAGGGCGCCATGGTCTGGAGGAC
>CALMEC010000057.1 GCA_937862675.1 uncultured Actinomycetes bacterium | reverse complement strand
GTGGGTGGTCGCGGCGGGGGCGTTCGTCGGGGTCGCCTTCCTCACCAAGATGCTGCAGGCGCTCCTCGTCGTCCCGGCGTTCGCGCTGGTCTACATGGTCGCGGCGCCGACCTCCGTGCGGACCCGCATCGTCCACATCCTCGCCGGTGCCGCCGCGATCGTGGTCAGCGCCGGGTGGTGGGTCGCCATCGTCGAGCTCTGGCCGGCTTCGTCGCGCCCCTATATCGGCGGATCCCAGAACAACAGCGTCCTCGAGCTCATCTTCGGATACAACGGCTTCGGCCGGCTCACCGGCAACGAGACCGGCAGTGTCGGCGGAGGCATGGGCAACGGGGGCGGACGCTGGGGTGCGACCGGCTGGGGCCGGATGTTCCAGGCGTCGTGGTCCGGTCAGATCGCCTGGCTGATCCCCGCCGCACTCCTCGCCGTCGTCGTCGGCCTCGTCATCTCACGTCGCGCCGGCCGCACGGACCGGCTCCGCTCCGCGATCATCATCTGGGGCGGATGGCTCGTGGTCACCATGCTGACCTTCAGCTTCGGCCAGGGCATCATCCACGAGTACTACTCGGTCGCCCTCGCCCCGCCGATCGGTGCCCTGGTCGCCATCGTCGGCCGGGAGTTGTGGATCCGGCGCGACGACCTCTACGCCCGCATCACGATGGCCGCGGGCGTCGTCATCACCGCGTTCACGGCGCGTTCGATCCTCGGCCACGCCACCGACTGGCACCCGTGGCTCTCGTCGCTGGTCATCGTGGTCGGCCTCGGGGCGGCGGCCCTGCTCATCGCCGGCGACTCCTGGCACGCGCGTGCCAGGACGCTGACCGTCACGGGGGCCCTGGCCGCCATGCTCATCGCTCCCACGGCCTATTCGCTGCAGACGGCCTCCACGGCGCACACCGGGTCCATCCCGACCGCCGGACCCCAGGTCGCCGGGGGTATGGGCGGACCGGGCGGCGGTGGCCGGGGCGGCCCTGGCGGCCGGCTTCCGGGTGGCACGGGATCTCAGTCGCAACAGGGCGCCTTGGGCGGGCCTCCCGGCACGGGTTCGCAGTCCCAGCAGGGCGGCACGGGTTCACAGTCGCAGCAGGGATTCGGTGGCCCTCCCGGCATGGGGTCCTGGTCCCAGCAGGGCGGTTCCGGCGGCGCGTCATCGACGCCGGGGGCGACCGGTGGATCGAGCGCCACCGGTTCGAGTTCGTCCGGCTGGAGTCGCTCGCGCGGCGGCCTGGGCGGATTCGGCGGCGGCGGTGGCGGTGCCGGCGGGCTCCTGCAGGCGGGCCCCCCGTCGGACGCCGTCGTCTCGGCGCTCACCGAGAACGCCGATCAGTACACGTGGGTCGCGGCAGCGGTGGGGTCCAACTCGGCCGCGGGCTTCCAGCTGGCGAGCGAGAAGCCGGTGATGGCCATCGGCGGCTTCAACGGAAGCGACCCGTCGCCGACGCTCGCCGAGTTCAAGGAACTCGTCGCGCAGGGCAAGATCCACTGGTTCATCGGTGGTGGCGGCGGGATGGGCGGCGGCCAGCAGGGCGGAAGCTCGGCCTCACAGGACATCCGCTCCTGGGTCAGCGAGAACTTCACCGCCCAGACGATCGGCAACACCACCATGTACGACCTCACCGCCCCGGTGACGTCGTCCACCGCCGGGTAGCGATCGGGGAGCCGCCGTCATCCGGCGGCTCCCCTCTCTGACGTGACAGCGTCGGTGTCAGACACTTAACACGCGGCTCGGCGGCGGTCGCGGCAGGGTACCTCCGCTCGGGGACGCCGGGATGGGCACGGCGTCGTCGAGCGGTCACTTCGCGAGGTGCGCGGGCGGTGCGGGGCCGAGGGCGTCACGCACCGCCGGGTGCTCCGCCAGCAGCCGCATGGCCTCCGCGAGGAGGCCGATCCCCGGCTGGGTGCGATGCCAGGTGGAGGCTCCGCTCGGATGGGGAAGGGCGATCACATCGACGTCCCGGCCGAAGTACTCCGCACGGCATGTCGTTCCGACGATATCGACCAGCCGGCCGGTGTGACCCAGCACCTCCGCGATGGCCAGCGTCCCGACCGGGATGACGAGATCCGGGCGGAGCAGCGCCGTCTCCTCCTCCAGGTAGCCGCGGCAGTTCGCGATCTCCACCGGTGAGGGCTTGCGGTCCCCGCCCCCCTTCGCCTTGCCGGGGAAGCACCGGGCGACCGCCGCGAAGTAGATGCCGGCACGCACGCGCTCCTCGTCGGCGCCGGTGGCCTCCTCGAACCAGCGGAACAGCGTGCGCCCCGCGGTCCAGGCGAACGGCCGGCCGAAGGATCCCTCCCTGGGCCCGGGCGCCTGGCCGACCAGGAGCACACGGCTGTCGATCGCCGGACCGTGGACGACGGGCGGGATCATCTCCGGGCATCTCCGGCACGGCTCCATGCGCCGGTGCAGGTCGCGCAGTCCGGGCACCGGATCGCTCATACGTCACCGTCCACGGCGTGCTCGCTCAGCCACTCCGCCAGGCCCACCCCGGCATGCGGGTCGCCCGCCGGTATCCCCTCGTGCCGTCCGAATGCGAACGTCGGTCGACGTGACGCCTCGGTGCGGAGGGCGTCCAGCCAGCCCCGGCGGGCGTCGTCGGCGTAGTGCGCGGCGCGCAGGCGGACATGGGCGATGCGGCCGGGCGGCAGCCCGGGAAGCGGGGTGCCCTCCACGTCGTTGACGGCGATCGTGTGGCCGTGGCCGGCCACCGCGGCGACGACGTCGGGATGGAACCACGACGTGTGGCGGAAGTCGAACACGAGCGGCGGCGCGTCCGCGTCCCACGCCCGCAGGACCGTCGCCAGCCGCTCGTCGTCGCGGGCCACGCCGTTCGGATAGCGCAGGAGGACCGCCGCCAGCCGCGGGCCGAGGGGTGCGAGGGCGTCCATCAGCTCGTCGCGCGTCCGGAGGGCCGCCGACGTCCACGTGACCTTCCCGGACACCATCGCCCTCGGTGCCTTCACGGCGAACCGGAACCCCACCGGGGTGGCGTCCGCCCAGTTCGCCACCGTCGCGGCGGAGGGCAGCCGGTAGAAGGTCCCGTTGACCTCGCACGCCGTGAAGCGGGTGGCGTAGTGGGCGAGGAAGTCGCGCTGCGGGACGTCCGCGGGATAGAAGGCGGGCTTCCACTCCGGGTACGCCCACCCGGATGTGCCGATGTAGAGGTCCACGTCCCCATTCTTGCGGGTTCGGCCCGGCGGAGACGCGCGACCGTATCCTTGGGCCGTGACGCATGCCATCATCGTTGCCGCCGGATCCGGATCCCGGCTGGGTGCCGACCGCCCCAAGGCCCTCGTCGACGTCGGCGGCGCGCCGCTGGTCGCCTGGAGCGTCCGCGCGTTCGCCGAGTGCCGGTCCATCGTGGTCGCCGCTCCTCCGGGGCACGAGGAGGACATCGCGCACGCGCTGGAGGGACTCCGCCTCCCGCCGACGACCGTCGTCACCGGCGGTGCCACCCGTCAGCACTCGGTCGGCCGCGCGCTGGACCGTGTCCCGGCCGATGCGCGGCGCATCCTGGTGCACGACGCCGCACGTCCCCTCGTCACGCCGCGACTGATCCGGTCGGTCGTCGACGCCCTGGCCGACGAGGACGGCGCGATCGCGGCGTCGCCGGTGGCCGACACCCTGAAGCGGGCGGACGGCTCGGGGATCGTGGAAGAGACGGTGGACCGCGCGGGGCTGTGGCGGGCGGAGACGCCGCAGGGGTTCCGGGCCGAGGTCATGCGGCGCGTCTTCGCGGAGGCGGACGACGCGCTCCTCACCCGCTCCACGGACTGCGCCTCGATGGTGGAGCGTGCCGGACACCGCATCCGCCTGGTGGACTCCGTCACGCCCAACATCAAGGTGACCACCGCCGCCGACGCCGTCGTCGTGGCCGCCCTGCTCCGGATCGCGCCCGAAGGAGACGCCTGATGGAACCCCGTGTCTCGCTGATCACCCTGGGGGTGTCCGACCTCGCCCGTGCACGGCGCTTCTACGAGGCGCTGGGCTGGGAGGACCGGAGCCCGGAGGACAGCGTCGCGTTCTTCCAGTGCGGCGGCATGGTCGTCGGACTGTGGAGCCGCGCGGCGCTGGCCGAGGACAGCGAGGCCGTCGACACCGGCGGATGGGGCGGGATCACGCTGGCGCACAACGTCCGCACGCGCGAGGAGGTCGACGCGGTCCTCGCAGAGGGGCTCGCGGTGGGCGGCGAGGGGCTGCGACCAGCGGCCGACACCTTCTACGGCGGCTATTCGGGAATCGTCGCCGACCCGGACGGACATCGCTGGGAGATCGCCCACAACCCGTTCTGGCACATCACGGATGACGGGGAGACCCGCATCGACCCGGGCTGAGGGCTTCTCGCCGGGCCGGCACCGGTTGTCCACGAACCGTCCGCACCGCCACGTGCGGCGCGGCTGACGCCGCTTCCCGCCGGATAGTGTCTGGGGGTGCTCATCGATTACCACATGCATCTCCAGCCGGACGGGCCCGAAGCGCGAGCACGCGAGGAGCGGCGCTGGGAGGCGCACGGAGGCTCGCGCTCCTTCGGATGGATCGGCCGGTACGTGCACCAGGCCAAGGCGCGGGCGATCGGCGAGATCGCGATCACCGAGCACATCCATCGCTTCACCGTCGCCCGCGACTGGCACGACCATCCGTGGTGGCGCGCCGAGGCGACCGAGGATCTCGGTGCCCACTGCGACGCCGTCGTCCACGCTCAGGAGGCCGGCTTCCCGGTGCTCCTCGGCATCGAGATGGACTGGCTGCCCGATCGCGAGGACGCGATACGGTCGGTTCTCGACGCCCATCCCTTCGACGTCGTGCTGGGATCGGTGCACTGGCTGGGCGTGCTCGGCATCGACGACCCGGACGATCCGGCGGCCACACGACTTGGTGACGACACCGTGTGGGAGAGGTACCTCGAGGAATGGGTCCGGGCGGTGCGTTCAGGTCTCTATGACGTCATGGCCCATCCCGACCTCCCCAAGGTCTTCGGATCGCGGCTGCCCGAACGCCTGCACGACCGCGTCACGGAGGCGATCGCCGTGGCGGCGGACGCCGGGGTCGCGATGGAATGCTCCTCGGCCGGCCTGCGCAAGCCCGTCGGCGAGATGTACCCGGACCCGGACTGGCTGTCCCGGATGCACGCGCAGGGCGTCCCGGTGACGCTCGCCAGCGATGCGCATACGCCCGAGGACGTGGGCCGCGACTATCCCACGCTGGTGGCGGCGGTCCGCTCGGCCGGGTACGCCACCGTGACGCGTTTCTCGGGACGGGTGGCGAGTCAGGACCCCATCGCATGACGATCCGGGTCGGGCTCGGGGTGGACGCACATCAGCTGGGCGAGGGGATCCCGCTCATGCTGGGCACGCTCCACATCGACCACACGCACGGACTGGTGGGGCACAGTGACGGGGACGTCGTCGCGCATGCGATCTGCGATGCGCTGCTCTCGGCCACCGGCGGCCCCGACATCGGCGCACTCTTCCCGTCCGGCGACGAGGCCATCCGGGGGATCTCCGGGGCCGCGCTCATCGCCGACGTCCACGAGCGGATCGCCGGGGACGGGTGGAGCGTGGTCAACGCGCATGCGGTCATCGTGTGCGAGCGGCCGCGCATCGGTCCTCACCGGGAGGCGATGCAGACGGCGCTCTCCGAGCTGCTGGGGGCACCGGTCACGGTCCACGCCACGACCACCGACAGGATGGGCTTCACCGGCCGCGGCGAGGGGATCGCCTGCCAGGTCGTGGCCCTGGTTCACCGCGAGACATGATGGAAGGACCCGGATGAGCGACGAACCCATTCGCTTCTACTCCACGCTGACCAAACGCAAGGAGCCCCTGGAACCCGGGCCGGACGGCACCGTGCGTATCTACGCGTGCGGCCCGACGGTCTACTCACGGGTCCACATCGGCAATGCCCGGCCGTTCGTGGTGTTCTCGGTGCTGAAGCGCTACCTCGACCGCCGGGGGTTCCGCGCCGTCCTCGTCTGCAACATCACCGACATCAACGACAAGATCTACGCGACCGCCCGGGCGGAGGGCCTCCCCAGCGACGAGGTCGCGAGGAAGTACGCCGACGCGTACCGGGCCGACACGGACCGGCTGGGGCTGGGGCGGCCCACGCACGAGCCGCTCGTCACCGAGACGATGCCGGAGATCATCGGGCTGATCGCGGACCTCATCGACCGGGGGCTCGCGTACGCCGCCGACGGTGACGTCTACTTCCGCGTGGACCGCTTCGAGGGCTACGGGAAGCTCTCGGGGCGTCGTCTCGACGAGATGCGCAGCGACGAGCCGGGCAGCGGCAAGGAGAACCCGCTCGACTTCGCCCTGTGGAAGGGGCACAAGGAGGACGAGGACACCTCCTGGGAGTCCCCGTGGGGGCCGGGGCGTCCCGGATGGCACATCGAATGCTCGGCGATGGCCGAGGCCACGCTCGGGATGGAGTTCGACATCCACGGGGGCGGCATCGACCTCTGCTTCCCGCACCACGAGAACGAGATCGCGCAGTCCGAAGGGGCGCGCGGTGTGCCCTTCGCGAAGATCTGGATGCACAACGAGATGCTCGAGCTCCAGGGCGAGAAGATGGCGAAGAGCGTCGGCAACATCCAGTCGCTCGCCGAGGTGCTCGACCGCTGGCCACGGGACACGGTGATCGCCTACTTCCTCACCAGTCACTACCGCTCCAAGCTCCCGTTCTCGGACGAGCGCCTGGATGAGGCCGGGCACCGGGTCGAGCGGCTGCGCAACACGCTCCGTGCCATCGACGCCGCGATCGCCGCGCCCGGGGAGGGGACGAATGCCGAGCTGGCGGGGGCGCTCGTGACGGCCCGCGGCGCGTTCTTCGACGCGCTGGACGACGACTTCAACACCCCGGAGGCGTTCGCCGCACTCGACACGGCGAGCCGCGCGATCAACCACGCGCTGGACGAGGCCCGCCCGAACGCGGGGCAGCTGCGGGAGATGCGCCATCAGCTCATCGAGCTGCTGGACGTCTTCGCCCTCGGC
>CALMEC010000056.1 GCA_937862675.1 uncultured Actinomycetes bacterium | reverse complement strand
TCCAGTGGCGCTTGCCGTGGAGGGCGATCAGCCGCAGTTCCGCCAGTTCGGCCAGGGCGACATAGCCACCGAAGGTCGGCCCCAGATAGCCGATCTGGCCTTCATCCAGGTCGACCAGGCCCGGCGCTTCGACACGGCGGGCGAATCGCGCCCGGCGCAGGGCGGCGATGCCCCAGCCCAGGGCAATGCCCAGACCGCCGCCCACCAGGCTGAGCACCAGCGTTTCGACCATAAACTGAGCCAGGATGACGCTCTGCCGCGCGCGTGCGCAACTCAGCCACCGGCTCGACCGCCACCACCTCATGCCCCATCCGTGCGAACGCCGCCGCGTCGCGGCCGGAGCCGGCGCCGATATCCAGCACGCGCGCGGGGTGCCCGGGAACCCCGCGGGGGGGGTTCCCCCCCGAGCCCCCGATGCGGGAGCCCCCCCCGCCGTTGGCACACCGGCCGCCCGTGAACGTACTTCCCGTCACAAGAACAGGAAGTCGGTGGTACTGGTCGAGCACGCGGATCGCCGCGCCGCCGAGGTCCGGTCCGTTCGCGTCGCAGCGGTTGGCCGTGAAGCGCACGTTCTGCACCTGCAGCCGGCCCCCGCGCACGAACACCGCCCCGCCTCCGCCGCCGTCCGTCGTCTGACCGGTGGAGTTGCCGGAGTGGAGGGGGATGTCGCGGACGATGAGTCGTGGGCTCGCCTGGTCGTTGCAGTGGGACGTCGTCCAGACCTGTGCCCGGTCGCAGGTGTTCTGGTAGAGGATCCGTCGCCGTCCCTGACCGCTCAGCGTGACCTTGCCGCCGCCGTCGATCACCACCGTGGCGCTGGTGTTGCGCACCTTCGCCGTCGCGGCCATCTTGATGACGACGGGCTTCGCGCCGCAGTCGAATGTGATCAGTCCGCCGCGTGCGACGGCCGCGACGACCCGGGCGGACGTGCAACCGGCGGGTGTTCCGTTCCCGATGACCTGGTGGCCCTGTGCCTGCCCGATCGCCGGTACCAGAAGAGTCGCGGCAGCGGCGATGATCGAGGATGCGCGGCGGGTCGTCATGGCGGGCAGGGTAGCCCGTCGCGGCACACCACGGCGCCTCATGCCGGTATCGGTCCGACGTGCGGCGCGGCCTGAGCCGGCCGCCGACGACCGGCCAGGACCCCATGGCATCGGGTCCGGCCGTGCCGATATCGACGCCCGTTCGTATGTGGGAACCACGGCGCCGCGGCCCGCGCGGGGATCAGTCCTGGGTGGTCGACTCCACGGTTTCGCGACGTGGGTGCGTGTCCCCGGCGGGTGGATGCGCCCCTCATCCACCCGCCCGCCCCAGGCCAGCCACCGGGCGACTCGAACAGGCGACCGGCATGCCCTTCGGCGCCCGGCGGCGTCCCGCATCCCCGGTGACGCGCCCCACATCCGCGCCTCCGTGGAATCAACCGCCTAGCGTTCGGGCAGGCGGGGCGGCATGTCGTCGATGGCCGGCGGTACGGGAAGGCCGGCGATCGGATCGGCGTCCGTCATCCACGTCCGGTTGAGCGACGACTGCAGGTAGGCGGTCATGCCGGGCGCGAACACGAGGTAGAGGATCAGGACGATCCAGCCGTTCACCGGCTCGTTGCCCGCGACGCGGGCGGCGCCCTGGATGCGCTGGGTGCCGCGCCAGAGGGTGATGATCGCGGGGATCACCACGATGCCGCCGGGGAACATCGCCAGGAGAGAGTTGGTCGGGTTCTGCCCGAGGTCGTAGCCTCGCGCCTGCCCGTACGCCTTGAGCTCCTTGTGGATCTTGTACCACCAGACCAGGCCGTAGATCCCCAGGGTGATGATCGGCAGGAGCGCCACGGCCCAGAGACTGCGGATCTTCACCGGCTCCTGCGTCCCTCGGATCGTCATCTCGTATGCCATCGTCGGGCCCCGTTCGGTGTGGGTGCGGGGGGTCGACGTCGCCCGGACGGGCCGGTCGGCGCCTCAGACCGCGAAACCTATCGGCCGGCGCGGGGGGCCATGTCCCCCCGCCTCGGTCAGACCCGCGACCGGCGGGAGGGGGTCCCGCCTCGTCGCGGCGGCCGGGGCGACCGGCTGAGGACGCCGCAGGGCGGTAAGCTGGGCGTCCCGCCGGATTAGCTCAGCTGGTAGAGCACGTGTCTTGTAAACACGGGGTCGTCGGTTCGAATCCGACATCCGGCTTGACCGGGCATCCGGCGTCCGCCCGGGTGCGACGGCGGCATACAATCGCGGTGGACGGGCCGTCCCCCGAGGTGTGGTCCGCCGTTCCCGCGACACGCGAGCCGGTATCCGTGCGATCCCACATCATCAGGTCGAAGGTTCGCGTCCCGGCGACGGGAGCCGCCACGGTCGATCGTCCTCGCATCGGGGAGCTTCTCCACGACGCGGTGGAGGGGCATCCGATCACCGTCGTCCTGGGTGCCGCGGGAAGCGGTAAGACGACCGCCGTCAGCCAGTACGTCCGGTCATCCGCCCGCGACTGCGCATGGCTCACCGTCGACGTGGCCGAACGATCCCCCAGCCGCCTCGTCGCCTATCTGGGCGCCGCCGTCGAGTCCGTGGCGCCGGACCTCGCCTCCCGGATCGACGAGTTCCTGGCGGACGGTCTGGCGCCGCTCGACTGCGCGGCCCTCCTGGCCGAGGGGCTGCCCGCGGGGAGCGCGCTGGTGATCGACGACGTGCATACCGTCGAGACCCGGACGGCGGTGATCGCGCTTCTCTCCGCACTGGCCACGGGTCTCGCGGAGGATGCCCGGCTCCTCTTGGTGACGCGGCGCCTGGAGCACCTGGACCTCTCCCGCGAGGTGCTGCGCCAGCGGGTGGCGACCGTCACCGACGCGGACCTCGCGCTCACGCCCGACGAGATCGCCGCGGTCCTCGCCCGGGTCGGATCGACGGCCGATCCCTCGGCCGTCGCACGGACGTCGGGAGGATGGGCCGCGGGTGTGGCGTTCGAGACCCTCGGAGGCGATGTCCCACGCGATCGCCGGGATCCGTTCTTCAGCTATCTCGGCTCCGAGGTGCTCGGCGGTGTCCCTCCCGCGCTCCGGAGGCTGCTCATCGCGAGTGCCGTCGTCGAACTCGTCACGCCCCACGGGCTCGACGCCGCAGCGCGGGCCATCGGCGAGCCCGAGGGGCGGTTCGACCGTCTCGTGGCCCAGGCGCTTCCGGGCACCCGAGAACAGGAGGGCTTCCGATACCACCCGCGGTTCCGCGAGTTCCTCCTCTCGCGTCTTGGTGACGAGATACCGGTGCAAGCGCCGATGGTGCGCGTGATGTGCGCGCAGTCGCTCCTGGACGACGGGCATCCCGAGGAGGCCGCGGACCTCCTGTTCAGCGCCGGTGCGATCGACGAGGTGATCCCCGTCGTGCGGCGGGCGGCGGCCAGCCTGATGCGGCGTGGCGACTGGGACAAGCTCATCACATGGTGCTCGGCGATCGGCGAGGAACGGATCGCCCGCGACGGGACGCTGCGCGGCATCCAGGTGCGTGCGGTCTTGATGAGCCGACGCCAGGAGGACGTCGCACCCGTCGTCGACCGCATGCGGGCCACCGGCGAGTTCGCGCGCCACCTCGACCGGGACCCGGACGTTGCGGCGTGGGCCGTGTGGGCGCTGCACGGGGCGGGGGACCTGGGTGAGCTTCTCCGGCTCGCGCCCCCGGCGGACCGCTCTCCGCGATGTCGCAGCGTGCGGTACATCCTCGAGAGCCTGGGCGGTGCGGATCCACCGCCGGAATGGCCGTCCGGCGCGTACGACAACGTACAGCCGCTCCACATCGCCCTCCAGTCCGCGGAGTACTACCGGGGGCGCTTTTCGCGGCTCGAGCACCTCTCCGCGGCGGCGGCGACGAAGGGTCCCGTGACGGCGACCCTCGGGCGGATATTCATGATCGCGGCGCTCACCGCGCAGGGGCACCTCGCGCGCGCCCGGAGGGAGCTCAGCGAGGCCGCACCGCGTGTCCGCAGCTCACGCTTCGTCGAGTTCTGGCAGATGGTCGACGGAATGCTCACGTTCGAGGAGGGCGACCGGGAGGGCGGCATCATGCTCATCCGGCAGGCCCGCGAGACGTCGCGCCGGCACGGGTACCGCCTGGCCGATCGCGCGGTCTTCCCGGCCATCGAGGGCAAGATGCTGGTGCGGTCCGGAGCGCTTCCCGACGCCGTGGAGATCCTCGACGGCACCCTGTGGTGGTGTGCCCATCACGGTGTCCCGTGCATGGCGGAGTGGGCCGAGACCTGGAGAGCGGCGGCACTCCTCGGCCTGAACGACGACGCCCTCGCCGTCGCGCGTGGGCTGGAGGGGGCGATCGCCGGCATGCGCTCCGCGGAGCGTCATCTCGAGCTGGTGCCCGCCCTCGTCTTCCTGGCGGAGGCGCGCTGGCGCGCCGGCGACGACGACGATCACGACCGGCTCCTCGACCGGGCGTTCGACGCGGCCCTGCATCTCGGGACCCTGACCTCGCTCGTCACCGCCGTGGACGTCTTCCCCGACGTGGTGGCGCGGCGTCTGGAGTCGTCGGACGAGGCGGCCGCCGGCATCTGGCGGCGGGTGGCGGCGGCACGCGCCGGCTCCCCGCAGGGCCCGCCGGATCATCCGGTGCTGACGGTGAGGACGATAGGCGCGGCGGGACTCGCATCCGAACGCGGAACCGTCGTCGTCTCCGAGCGCGCCGTGGCACTCGCGGCAGCGGTGACGGCCGCGGGACCGGCAGGGCTGGCCCGGGCGGACGCGATCGACGGGCTCATCGAGTCGAGCAGGGACCCGTCGGGCTATCTCCGCCAGCTGGTGCGGCGCCTTCGCGCGGCGCTCCCGGCGGGGCTCGAGCTGCGCACGGACGACGGGATCATCCGCTGGCACCCCGCCGGAGTCGTTGCGAGCGATGACGAGTCCCTCATCGCATCCGTCGTCCGCTCCCGTCGTGAGGGGGACCCGCATCGTGTGGAGCTGCTGGGAGCGGCCGTCCGCCTCGGAGAGCAGGGGATGTTCCTTCCGGCGAGCGATGCTCCGTTCGCCCGCGCCCGCCGGGCGGAGGTCGCCGCCCATCTCGCCGAGGCGCGTCGTGAGCTGGCGGAGCACCACCTCGTAAGCGGCCGGGCATTCGATGCCGAGCGGATCGCCCGGACGGCCGTCGACGCCGATCCCTATGCGGAGGACGCCTGGGTCGTGCTGTTCCGGTCGTCGGGCACCGCGCGTGGCTCGTCGGCGATCGCGCCGCTCCTCGGTGAGTACGAGGAGCGCCTGGCGGAGATCGGGTTGCGGCCGTCCCCGGCCGTGCACGATCTCTGCGAGCGCCTTCGGCGACGGCTCTGACGCGGAGGCCCGTGACCGGACGGCGTCACGGGCCTGTCACGCCCCCGCTCGTAGCGTGACCGGTGTCAATTCACGTCTCAGGAGGACGGGAAACATGCCCGGAATCGAAGGACAGCTCCGCCCCGACCAGTTCGGCTTCTCCATGCCGCCCGGGGACCCGCCGTTCGACAGGCCGCCCTACTACTACCGCGGCATCGAGATGATGGCGTTCGCATACGAGACCGACGACGAGGCGGCGGCGGCCATCGTCCCGGAGGGGCTCACCATCGCCCACTCACCGGCGATCGCGCAGCTCATCTTCACCAACTTCCACTTCTCCACGCTCGGCGCGTACACGGAGGCCATCCTCGGTGTGAGCTGCCTCTGGGAGGGTGAGCCGGTCACCTACTGCACCAACCTCCTGGTCACGAACGAGGTCGGCCTCATCGGCGGCCGCGAGCCGTACGGCTTCCCGAAGCTGTTCGGCGAGGTGGAGTGGGTGAAGGAGCACGAGATCATCTCGGCCTACGCCGAGCGACCGAAGGGCAAGAGGATCTGCACCGGCGTCATGCGGCCCCGGGACATCCTGGCCCCGGAGGACATCGTGACCCCGCCCCTCGTGACCCTGAAGATCATCCCGTCACCCGAGGAGGGGGCGCCGCCAGAGGTCTGCGAGCTCGTGCGCACGCCCCTGGAGTTCGAGCTCATCGTGGGGTCCGATGGCCGGGGAGAGGGCTTCAGCGGCCCCGGCAACGTCACGTTCGACTCGCCGTCGGCGGTGGATCCCTGGCACCGCCTCCCCGTCCGGCGCATGGTCGCGTCGAGCTGGGGGCGCTACAACTTCGTCCTCCCGTACGGCGAGGTCATCAAGCGCTACACGGTCGCGGAGACCGCGGAGCCTGTCGAGCCGCCGGCCGTCATCACCACGCGGTAGGGGCACATCATCCGGGCGCCGGTCCCGGCGCCCGGATCCTCACGACCGGCGGTTCCAGCGCTGCGGGGGGCCCAGCCGCTTTTCCCCATCCGCGTTGGCGCGGGGACGCTCGTTCGCGAGGTCGTCGGTGAAGGGGTGCCCGCCCTCATCGCCGCCGATGTCCGCCTCGTCGAACGGGATCTCCTCGAACGCCCCGGAGTCCGTGTCCACCGGAGGAGGGACGCTCGCCGGGTGGGGCACGCGACGGGCATCGCCGCCGGACGCTCTGCCCGGTGGCGGTTTCGGCGCGCCCGCCTGCTTCTGCTCCTCGCTCCGCCGGCGTGCCTGATCGGCCTTCCGGCTGAACACGGTGGAGAAGATCAACAGGAGGATGAATCCGATGAAGGGGCCGAATTCCCGCACCGGCGGAGTATGGCATCCCGCTCTCGCGTCGCCCCGGGCCGTACGGGTCGTACCGGTTCCCCGTGTCGTACGACGACGACGGTCGTGCCTCCCACCTCAAGTCCTGGGTCCCGCGGCCGATGCAGTTGTCGATGTTTCGCATCGCGCGCAACCTGGATCGACGCCGGGCCGGGATCGGTGTGTTCGTCCTCCTGCTGGCGGCTGTCGTCATCAGCCAGGGGCTCGGCACGCCCGGGGTGACGCACGGCGACCTCCTTCCCGCGCATGACGGGCCCGGATCCGGCGGACCTGGGTGGGAGGCGACGATCGCCTCGGATGGCGATGTCGCCGCGGCGCGGAACGCGCGCGAGCAGGCGCTCCGGCGAGCCGCC
>CALMEC010000055.1 GCA_937862675.1 uncultured Actinomycetes bacterium | reverse complement strand
TGTGGGGCGTGGACGCGTCCAGCACGGTCCATGCACTGGGCATCGAGCTCTCGCAGGTGGCGGTCGCGGCGTCGTCCAAGGGACTCGGCGCCTGCGCCACGGCCAGTCCGCCGTTGCCGCCGCTGCCCAAGTGGGACGGACTCAAGTTCAAGGGGCTCACGCCCGCGCACATGCAGGTCACATACCGGTGGGGTGGGTCCGCCGACGTGGGTGTCGGCACCAGCTGCTCGCTGGAGGGCTACCACGTTCCGGACCCGGGGTTGACGGGCAAGGAACGCCGGTCACATGAGATCCAGCCGGGAGACCGGCAGATCTCGGTCACGAGCCGGCAGACCGTCAACGTGATGGTCACCGGCACCGGCGGTGCCGCTCCGAACATCGATGTGATCGATCCGACGGGTGCCGTCGTCGACCGCGCAGCGACTTCGGTTCTGCGGTTCCCCGTCTCGGCCGACAGGGTCCTCATCGTCCTGGCCGCTCCGGCGACCGGTGTCTGGACCTTCCGCCCGGTCTCGGGCGCCATCGCCGATCTGCAGACCGCGCGGGAACTGGCCCCCGTCAAGGTGACCGGCAAGCTGAGCGGCAAGGCGACCGCGCGCCGGATCTCCTACCGGGTCAACGCCCCCGCCGGCACGCTCGTCGAGTTCCGCGAGACGTGGAAGGGCGGCGGGCGCGTGGTGCGCTCGGCGACGGCGAAGCGGTCCGGAACGGTCAGCCTCCCCGTCGACGGTCGCGGAGGGTTGCGCAGCGTGGTCGCCGTCGCCATCCGCGACGGGATCCCGCAGCAGACGTTCACGCTCGCCAAGTACCGGGCTCCCGCCCCGACGCGCCTGGCGGCTCCTCGCGGCGTCGTCGTCAGCGCGACGAGCGTCCGCTGGGCATCGGTCCGCGGCGCGACGAAGTACGTCGTCTCCGCCGATCTGAAGAGCGGTCGCCGCGTGGCCGTCTCGGTCGCGGGCAGCCGGCGCACCGTGCGGATCCCGGGTGCCAGCAAGAAGGCCTCCATCCGAAGGGTGCGGATCACGGCCCTGGACGCCCGGCTGCGTCTCGGCCGGACCACGACCGCGGTCGCGAAGACCAAGAAGAGGTAGGTGCGGCGAGGTGTTGGAGCGTGGGCGCCCGCCGGGCACCGCACTCCATCACCTCCGGCCCGTGCGTCCGCCGGTGATGTCGGGTGCGAAGAATGTGCGGCCCTCGATGCGTGATCGACATCGACGTGGTCCCGATCGAGGGGCAGGGGGCGGGGCTCTCGGTGGCGGTGGCAGGTGCGCGGACGGGGTGCCTGGTGTCACGCCGGCGCACGCATGGCGGTCGGCTCCGTGTACCGGTCCCGACGGGCTCGGCATGTGACGGTGGATCCGGTGCCGGTGGCGTCGGCCCGTCCCGTTCGCGGGAGTGGCGGATCGCGGCCGGCGTCAGTCCGTCGTGAGCACGACCTTGCCCACGACGGCGTTCTCCGCGACCGCGCGGTGGGCATCGGCCACATCGGCCAGGGGGAGGACGCGGTCCACGACCGGGACCAGACGTCCGTCGGCCAGGCGGGGGACACCCCAGGCGGTGAACTCGGCCACGAGCGCGGCCTTCTCGTCAGTAGGACGCGAACGGAGGGTGGTGGCGATGACCGTGGCATGGGCCGCGTAGAGGGGACCGAGGTCGAGCTCGGTGCGACGTCCTCCCACCATGCCGGTGAGGACGAGGCGGCCCAGCCGTGCCAGGCTCCGGACGTTGTCGGCCCAGTATGCGGCCCCGACCAGGTCGAGGACGACGTCCACGCCGCGGCCGTCCGTGAGATCCCTCACGGCATCGGCGAACCTCCCGTCGCCGACCACGAGGACGTCGGCTCCGTCCTGACGGGCGCGTGCCAGCCGATCCGCGTGACGTGACGTCGCGATGACGCGTGCGCCCACCTCACGGGCGATCTGAACGCCGGCCGACCCGACCCCGCTCGCCGCCGCGTGCACCAGCACGGTGTCACCGGCCTCGGCGCCACCCAGGCGGACGATGCTCTGGAACGCGGTGAGGAAGGCCTCCGGCGTCGCCGCGGCCGCGGCCCAGGCGAGGTCGCCGGGAACGGGCAGCAGATGGTCACGACGGACGGCGACGTACTGCGCGCAGCCGCCGCCCGGGACGATGGCCATGACACGATCGCCGATGCACGACGGCTCGACGCCCTCGCCGACCGCCGCGACCTCCCCGGCGAACTCCAGGCCCAGGACGTCGGTGACTCCCGGAGGGGGCGGGTAGTGCCCCTGCGCCTGCAGGAGGTCCGCGCGATTGACGGCCGTGGCACGGGTCCGCACCAGGACCTCGCCGGGGCCCGGGATCGGCACCGGACGTCTCGCCACCCGGAGTACCTCGGGCCCGCCCCGGCCGTCCGCGATCACCGCGTCCATGGTCTCGGGCGGCCGCGTGGTCATGACCGGGATCGCTCCATGAGCGTCTTGGTGATGGCCTGGCGCTCGTCCAGCATCCGCAGCAGGCGGCGGTCGCCGATCCCGCCGAACAGGCGGCCCAGGAGGCCGAGGGGCGGCACGTACTCCACCCGGTCGATCAGAAGCGAGCGCATCTCGCCGATCCTCTCGACGCGGTGCTCGTGGCGCCAGTAGGGGAACGGCGACGAAAGCGTCACGTCGATGATCGTGGTCTCCGGGACCACGGCCTCGACGACGAACCTCCAGGAGAGCACCCGGGGGAAGTAGCGGGGCCGGAAGCGGATGGAGACGACATGGCCGTCCTCGAGGGGGAACTCGCCGTCGATCGAGAGGAACTCGACGCCGGGTTGCACCTTCGGGATGTTCCGGGTGTCGCGGTGGAAACGGAAGAGGCGCTCCGGGGCACAGGAGATCTCGATGGATCGCTCCAGCGTGCGTCGTCGCGCGGGCGGGGCGGGGATGGTCGGTGGCACGGGGGGAGGTTAGATGAATAGCGCCACGGAAATGGTGGTGTGGTGCGTGTCCCAGGTGGTGCGGATGCGCCACCGGACGCCTCGGAAAGGACACCACCCTGACCATCGTCGTCCAGCGACGCCTCGCATCCCGCGCCCGCACCCATGCCTCCATGGTGCTCTCCATCGAGTGTCCCGCGCCAGAGGGTCGGTCATCATCTGCCGGCTTCATCTCATTGCGAGGCGGTGTCCTCGATCGACGAAGTATTCCCGGTATTCCGGCGATCTGCGTCCCGGCCTCGCCGGAGATTCGCCCGGGCGATACCGAACGAATTTCTGGCGCGGGACACTGGCGAAGCCGGGTGCCGCGCAGCAGGGTGACGGCGACGAGGCCGGTGCTCGTGCAGGGCCACGAACGGGCCGTACCGGGATGTGACTCCCGGGGATCCCGCACGGTGCGGCCGTGGTCGGCGGCGGTCATGGGGGCGGTGGGAATCGAACCCACACGAGGTTGCCCTCAACGGTGTTTGAGACCGTCGCGTCTACCGTTCCGCCACGCCCCCGGCGGGGAACCAGCTTAGCGGGAGCGGACGCCGCGGCGGGGGACGCGGATGCCCCGCGATCCCCCGCCCCCGTGGCGTGCTACTTGACGGTGAGCGTCCTGACCGCCGGCCAGTTCTTGTCGACGGTCGCCTCGAACGTCTCCTTCGGCGCGGTCATCGTCAGCGTGACGGCCGTGCCGTCCTCCACGGCGACCACGGCGAGGAACGTGAAGCTCAGCTCGGCCGGCACGTTGTTCGGGCTGCCCGTGTAGACCAGCCGGTACGCCGTCTGGCCGGAGTCGAGCGTGATCTTCTCCCGCTGCTTCACGGAGAACTCCCGGATCATGCCGGGTGCCTTCGAGATGCTGAGGTCGACGTAGGAGTCCAGGTCCAGGGAGGAGGGGATGGTCTCCGTGAGGATGTTCACGTTCTCGCGGAAGTCGTCCTTCTTGTCGTCCAGGAACCACGCCTTGGGCGTGTCCTGGGCGCTGATCCAGCTGGGCGGCACGACGATCGAGTACTTGCCGGCCGGATCGGTGAACGTGGTGCCCTCGACGCTCGTGGTCGGGCCGCTGCCCGTGGACGTCGTCGCGGTCGTGCCGGTCGTCGTGGTGCCGGTGGACGTCGTGCCGGTCGTGGTGACGTCGGTGCCCGTGGTGGATGTGGTACCGGTGAGCACGGAGTCGGACGAGCCGCACCCGGCCGCGACGAGGCCGACGGCGGCCAGGATGAGGATGGTGAGGCGGCGGTTGGTCATGGGAACCCCTGTGATGGACGTGACGGTGCGGATGCGACCGTCATACGCTCGATCGCGTTCGGCCGTGAGCCTACTGCCCCTGCCCGGGGCGTGCGCGCCGGGGTCGCACCGGGTCCCGGTCGTGGCCGGCCGCGCTCCGGGCCGGGTGTCGCTCAGACGGACTCGGTCTCGAAGCGCGCGAGCCCCTCGGCCGTGGCCTGGTCGATCACCGCGCGGGCGACGGCCGGCGCGACGGAACGGTTGAAGACGCTGGGGATGATGTATTCCTCGTTGAGCTCGTCGTCGCTGACGCATGCCGCGATCGCCTCCGCGGCGGCCACCTTCATCCCCTCGCTGATGGCGCGTGCGCCGCAGTCGAGGGCGCCACGGAAGATGCCGGGGAAGGCGAGCACGTTGTTGATCTGGTTCGGGTAGTCCGACCGGCCCGTGGCCATGATCCGCACGTAGGGGGCGGCCACCTCCGGCATGATCTCCGGCGTGGGGTTCGCCATCGCGAACACGATGGGGTCGTCGGCCATCCGCTTGAGCTGATCCACCTTGAACGTGTCCGGACCGGAGAGCCCGAGGAAGAGGGTTGCGCCCTCGATCACGTCGTCGAGCGATCCCTGGATGCCCTCGGGGTTGGTGTTGTCGGCGTACCACTCCTTCATGAAGTTCATGTTCTCGGTGCGGCCCTTGTAGATGGCCCCGCGGGTGTCGCAGCCGATGATGTTCGTGACCCCCGCGTTCATGAGGATCTTCGAGCAGGCCACGCCGGAGGCGCCGACGCCCGAGACCACGACCTTCTGCTCCTCCATGGTCCGGCCGGTGAGCTTCAGCGCGTTGATGAAGGCGGCCAGGGTCACGATGGCGGTGCCGTGCTGGTCATCGTGGAAGACGGGGATGTCGAGCATCTCCTTGAGCCGGTCCTCCACCTCGAAGCAGGTGGGCGCGCCGATGTCCTCCAGGTTGATGCCGCCGAAGGCCGGTGCGACCGCGGCGCAGATGTCGATGATCTCCTGCGGGTCCTTGGAGTCGACGCAGATCGCGTAGCTGTCGACGTTGCCGAACTCCTTGAAGAGCATCCCCTTGCCCCCCATGCCCGGCATGCCGCCCGCCGCGCCGATGCCGCCCAGGCCGGGCACCGCCGTGCCGTTGGTGATGACGGCGACCATGTTCCGCTTCATCGTGAGCCCGAGCGCACGGGCCGGGTCCTCGGCGATCGCGCTGCAGACCTCGGCCACGCCGGGCATGTACGCGATGGAGAGGTCCTCGCGCGTCTTCAGCGGGATGCGCGTCGCCATCTCGATCTTGCCGCCGTGGTGCAGCTGGAAGGTGCGGTCGGCGAAGGAGAGGACGGCGATCTCCGGGATGGCCTCGACGGCCCTCCGGATGTCGTCGGCGTGCTCGGGGGACGCGGCGTCGACGGCGATGTCCCGCACGAGTTTCGTGTCGTCCGCCGATACGATGTCGACGGCCGTGATCTCGCCGCCGACCTCGCCGATGGCACCGGCGAGGCGACCGAACAGATTCGGCTCGGCGGCCGCCAGTTCGACGCGGATGGTGACGCTGTACTGAGCACTCGTGCTGGTTCGGGACAAGCTCGCTCCTCATGGGCGTTTCGACACCTGGAGGAGCATACCCGCCGCCCTGGCGGATCGGACCTCGCCGGCCGGGGTCCGTCGTCGGCCCGGTGCCCGCGGGCGGTATCCTCGCCGGGTGACCCCGGATGAGACCCCCGCACCCGCGGCCGTGACGGACGCCGAGACCCCCGCACCCGCGGGAGACCTGTTCCTGGTCGACGGCAACAGCCTCGCCTACCGTGCGTTCTTCGCCCTGCCCGACACCATCTCCACGACGGACGGCTTCCCGACGAACGCCCTGTACGGGCTGTCGGCGATGATGATGAAGGTGCTGGCGGAGGAGCGGCCCGGCCGGGTGGTGGTGGCCTGGGACGCACCCGGCCCGACCTTCCGTCACGAGCAGTACAGCGAGTACAAGGCCGGACGCTCCGCCACCCCGGATCTCTTCAAGGAGCAGGCGCCGCACTTCCGTCCCCTGATGGAGGCGTTCGGCGCCGTCAACACCGAGCTCCCGGGATACGAGGCGGACGACATCATCGGCACGCTCGCCAAACGTGCGGAGGCGCGCGGCGAGCGTGTCACCATCCTCACGGGCGACCGCGACTCCTTCCAGCTCGTCAGCGACCATGTGTCGGTCCTGGCGACGGGGCGGGGGGTCACCGACACCACGCGCTACACACCGGAGAAGGTCGTCGAGCGCTACGGCATCGGGCCGGATCTCATGCCCGACTTCCGCGGCATGGTGGGCGACAACTCCGACAACCTGCCCGGGGTCCCCGGCATCGGCGAGAAGACCGCCACCCAGCTGCTCGTGAAGTACGGCAGCCTGGAGGAGGTGCTCGCCCACGCCTCCGAGCAGTCGCCCAAGCGCCGCGAGAACCTCACCAACCACGCAGACGATGCGCGGCGGACCCGGGACCTCACGGTCATCGACGTGGACTCGCCCATCACGATCGCCCTGGACGACGTGCCCGCCCTCGACCGGGGACCCGGCCGCCGCGAGGCGCTGACGGCGCTCTTCGAGCGCTTCGAGTTCGGAAGCCTGGAGCGTCGGCTGGGTGAGCTGGTGGACGGTCCGGCGCCCACCCAGGAGCGGGCCGAGGTCGTCGTCGTGCTGGACCCGGAGCCGACGGAGACGGAGGCGCTCGCCCTGTCGCTGGTCGGCGTGACGTCGCCGGTCGCGCTGGCCGTCGCGGACGGGGCATGGGCCGCCTGCGCGGAGTCGCCCACGGTGCTGACG
>CALMEC010000054.1 GCA_937862675.1 uncultured Actinomycetes bacterium | reverse complement strand
TCGCTGGCCCACCGCGAGCGCGTGAGCATCAAGGTCTTCCCCACGCTGTTCGAGATCATGGCGGCCGGCGTGACGATTGACGACCTGGGCGGCCTGCCGCTGCTCAGCATTCGCGATGTCGCGCTGCGCGGCTGGGGGCTGACCCTCAAGCGCGGCATGGACCTGGTGGGCAGCACTATCGGGCTGGTGCTGATCTCGCCCATCCTGCTGCTCATCGCCATCCTCATCAAGCTGGACTCGCCCGGGCCGGCCTTCTTCGTGCAGGAGCGCATGGGGCTGGATGCCAAGCCCTTCCGCATGTTCAAGTTCCGTTCGATGCGGCTCGACTCGGAGGCCCACGGCCCCGGCTGGACCGTGAAGGATGACCCGCGCCGCACGCGGCTGGGCGGCTTCTTGCGCAAATATTCGCTGGACGAGCTGCCCAACCTGATCAACGTGCTGCTGGGCGAGATGAGCCTGGTCGGCCCGCGCCCCGAGCAGCCCGCCTTCGTGGAGCAGTTCCGCAAGATGGTGCCGCGCTATATGGACCGCCATCACGAGAAGGCCGGCATGACCGGCTGGGCCCAGGTGAACGGTCTGCGCGGCGACACCTCGATCTACGAGCGGACCAAGTACGATCTGTGGTACATCGAGAACTGGTCCATCTGGTTCGACCTGCGCATCGTCCTGCTCACCGCCTGGCAGGTGATGCGGAGTCGCAACGCCTACTAGGCGCGCCGCCAGCCCGCGGCGGCGAGGGCCCCGTGGGGGATGCGGAGGACCGCGTAGACGACGGCGACCGCCATGGGCCATGACGTTCGCCGTCGTCTACGCGATCCTCTGCGTCGCCAACGTGATCCTCGCCGCGGCGTCCTGGCGACGCCGCTACCGCGAGCTCTCGGATGTGGGCGGGCCGGGCCAGCCGTGAGGGGCGGGCGAGACGCAGGAGACGTACTGGGAACCGGGCGGCGGCGACCTGTTCCCCGCCCCGGTATCCGAGGCCCGCGGCACACCGCCGCCGGTGGCGTGGCGTGGCACCGGCGCGCGGTGCGCCCGGCCGGGGCACCGCGGATCGGCACCGGTCGACGTGACCGATCGACGATCGTCGCCACCCCCTGCGCGGGTACCCTTCGTCAATGATCACGGGTCACCGCATCACCCCTGAGGGGCGCAGACGCGTACGTCCGACGCGATGCGGGGAGCAGTGACGGCGATCGGAGCGCGGTCCGCGCCACATCCGCTCCTCATCGAGCGGGCGCCGCTCCCCGCCTGGCCGGTCCTCCTGCTGATCGGCGGAATGCCCCTCTGGTGGGTGAGCGGGTTCATGCCGTTCCTGCCCCTTGCCACGTGCGCTCTGCTCCTGATCCTCCTGGCCATGACGCCGCGGGTGATCATGACGATCGAAAGCCTTCTCGCCGTCGCGTTCACCGTCTGGGCGGCCGCCTGCACGGTGATGGTGGACACGGCGATGCGCGCTGTCGGCTCGATCCTGCGGCTGGCCATGATCATTGCGGCCACGCTCATTCTCATCTATGTGACGAACAGCCGGGAACGGATGTCCCGCCAGGGCGTCCTCGCGGCATTGTTCGGCTTCTGGGCCTTCGTCGTCGTCGGCGGCTATCTCGCGGTGCTCTGGCCGACGGGCGGCTTCACCACCCCGATCGCGCATCTCATCCCCGGCGCGATGCGCGAGAACGAGCTCGTGCAGAACCTCGTGCAGCCCTCGTTCGCCGAGATTCAGCACCCCTGGGGCGCGGAGGCGCCCTTCAACCGCCCGTCCGCGCCGTTCGCATATGCGAACGGGTGGGGTGCCGGTTTCGCCTATCTCACCCCCCTGGCCGTCGCCTTCCGGATGACGTTCACCGGACGTCGCCGGCGCCTGATGGACCTGGCGTTCGCCCTCTCCATCATCCCGGCGGTGTGGACCTCGAACCGGGGGATGCTGCTCATCCTGTTCGTCCAGTTCCTCTACGTCGCGATCCGGGTCGCGGCCCGCGGCGACGCCCGCGGGCTCGTCACGATCCTCGCCGCGACCGTGATCGGGGTCGGGGCCTTCGTCGCCCTTGGCGGCCTCGACCAGATCCAAGCGCGCCAGTCCGCCAGCCAGTCGCTCGAGGGTCGCGGCCAGCTGTATGCCCAGACGTACGAGCGCACGCGCGACGAGTCGCCGATCATGGGGTTCGGCGCGCCACGACCCGCCGAGGAGATCGGCGTCGCATTCGGCAGCCAGGGCGCGGCGTGGACCTACATGTTCTCGTACGGCTTCGTCGGCCTCGGCCTGTGCCTCGCGTTCCTCTGGACCATGGCCGTCCGCACGGGACGACATCTCGCCAACGACGACCTGTGGGTGCACGCACCGCTCATCGGGGTGCTCGTGGGGATGTGGTTCTACGGACTCGACTTCATGCACCTGGTGGTCATCGCCGCGGCCGGCGGGCTCCTCGTCCGCAGCCGCCTCGCCCCCAGGGAGGCGCAATGAGCATCATCGCCGGACGCAGCCGCGAGACCGACAGCGACGCGCGCCCCGACGTTCACGGCCGCATCATCGCGTCGGGCGCCGTCATGGCGGCTGCGGCCATGGTCGGCGCCGCGGCCAACTTCGCCCTGGTCGCCCTCGTCGGCCGCGGCCTGGGAGCCACCCAGACCGGTGTCTTCTTCACCAGCATGGGCGTGTTCATGGTGCTCGCCAATGCGAGCAAGCTCGGCGCCGACACCGGTGTCGTGCGCTTCCTCGCCCGGCATCTGGCACTCGACTCACCGTCACTTCTCCGGCCCACCATGCGCATCGCGGTGATCCCCGTCGCGATCGTGGGGACGGCCGTCGGAGCCGTCGTCGCCCTCCTCCGCCAGCCGATCGCCGCGGCCCTCATCCCGGACGCCGCCGACGGGGAGAAGATCATCGTCCTCCTCGGCGTCTCCATCCCCCTGTTCGCGGTGGCCACGGTCACCGCGGCCGAGGCTCGCGCGATGGGCCGCGTCGGCGTGTTCGCGATGCTGCAGAACGTGCTGCTGCCCCTGGGCCGGCTGGCCGGGGTCGGGGTGGCCCTCATGCTCGGAGCCGGGCTCTTCGGCGCATTCGTCGGATGGGCCGCTGTCCTGCCGCTCCTGGTCGTCGCCGGCGCGTGGATCGCGGTGTCGACCGCCCGCGACCTCGAACGGCGCATCAAACCGGTGACGACCGCCACGCCCATGAGCCACCAGTCGCTGCGCCGCTCGTTCTGGGGCTTCTCGGGACCACGGGCCGTCACCGCCATCGTCGAGACGACCTTCGAGTGGGTCGACGTCATCATCGTGGGCGCACTCGCGGGGCCGAAGGACGCCGGCGTGTACGCGGTGGCGTCGCGTTCCGTCAAGGTGATCCTCCTTGCCGACTACGCGACCCGCGTCAGCCTCTCGACCCGGATCTCCGCGGCGTTCGCCCGTGAGGAGCGCACCAAGGTCCGTGATCTCTACTCCGTCGGGACGACGGGGCTGATCATCATCGCGCTGCCGGTCCTCATCACCCTCGCACTGTTCAACCAGCCGCTGATGGAGATCTTCGGACACGAGTTCCGGTCGGGCGGTGACGTGCTCGTGGTGTTGTCGCTCGGGATGATGCTGGTCGTCGCCGCGGGGTCGATCCAGTCCATCCTGCTGCTGGGCGGCCGCAGCGCGGATCAACTGGTCAACAAGTTCGCGGCGTTGACGACGCTCGTGGTCGGCTGCGTCGTCCTCGTCCCGCTGTTCGGGGCGGTGGGCGGCGCCATCGCGTGGTGCGCCGCGTCCGCCCTCGATACAATCCTTGCCGTTTGGCGCGTCCGCGGGCGCTATCGCATCAGTCTTCCGATGCGGGCCGTGGTGCGTCCGGCGGGCGCAGCGATTGTGTCCCTCGTACCGATCGGCGTGATCACACGGTACGTGGCAGGCGACTCGCTGACGTCGATGATCGTCGCGTCGGCGATCGCGCTGGTCGTCTACGTGTCGGTGCTGATCGGCATGGGGCTCGTCCGAGAACTGAGGAGCGTGATCCAGAGTGTCTAACAACCCCTCCCGGAATGTGCAGCCGCCGTCGGCCGGAGGGGGGTCCGACCTCACCTGGCTGGTCCGCGCGGTCGGTCACCACCGACGCCTCGTGCTGGGCTTCGTCCTGGCCGGGGCCTTCCTGGCGCTCATCGCGAGCCTCGTCGCGGGGTCGAAGTACACCGGGGTGGCGTCCGTGCGGGTGGATCCGGTGAACGTGTCCTATCCGATCACGGTCCGCCCCAGCGACCAGATCAGCATGCAGACCGAGGCATCCACCGCCGCCTCGCGCGAGATCGCCGACCGCGCCTCCAGCGCCCTCGAGAAGAAGGGGATGACGGGCTTCACCGGCGACTCGTTGCGCGATGCCACGGAGGTGACCGTCCCGTCCGGATCGCTGATCATGCGAATCTCGGTCACCGAGTCCTCCAGTGACCGCGCCGTCGCCGCCGCCAACGCGATGGCGGCCGCCTATCTCGCCGACCGTGAGGAGACGGCGCGCGCGACGCTGAAGGACGCGCTGGACCGGAACGCCCGCGACCTGCAGGCGATCAAGGGCACGTCGGACGACGCCATCCGGGCGCGGCAGTCACTCAACGCATACCGCGCGACGCTGAGCGGCATCCCCACCTCACCCGGTGCCATCGTCACCCCGTCCCGCGGGCCGCTCGCCGCGTCCACTCCGAGCTGGTGGAAGCTCGTCCTCGGTGGCATCGTCCTCGGTGCCGTGCTGGGCTTCTTCGCCGCCATCATCCGTGAGCGCACCGACCCCCGCCTGCGCCACCCCGAGGCGGTCGCCGAGATGGTGAACGCGCCGGTACGACGGATCTCGGATCACGACGAACTCTTCGACGGCTTCGCCGCGGCGCTCCTCAGCCGCGACGGTTCCGTCGACACGGCGAACACGGTCGCCCTCCTCAGCACCTCCGAGGCCGCCGGCCACTACGTCGCCGGAGTGTTCGAACGCATCGCCGAAGCCGAGAGCATCGAGCTCACCCGCCGGGACATCACGCTCAGCTCGACCGGGCGTGTGCGCGGATACCGGCCGATCAAGAGCGCGGTGGTACTGGTGGACGCCTCCACCACGACCGACGCGGTCCAGGCCCGCACGGCCTCCGACACGGCGACCGCCGTCCTGGTGGTCACGCCCGTCACCACGCGCCGGCGCCTCACCCGTCTGCTCGATGCGCTCGCGCGCGAGTCGGCCACGATCGACGTGGTCATGTTCGCCGACCACCGCATCGAGGACGACTCACGCATCGCCCCCCGGACCGGCGATGCATCGCCCATGGACACCGGTCGGCCGGCGCTCGGCGTCGACGACGCCGAGACGACCCCGTCGCCCAACGGCAGGACGCACGTGGACGACGCCTCCCGGATCACGACGGACGATCCGGAGCGCTGACCGCGGACGTGCCTCCGCAGCCCGCCAGTGCCTCACCGATCGGGTCCGCCCCGATCTCCGTCGAATCGACATCATCATCGGCCGCCCGCGTCGTGTCTCGCATCCCACCATCGGGCGACGCGGGACACGGAGGGCCGCTCACGCGTCCCGGCCTCCTGGCCGATGATGATGGAAGTGCCCCCAAGCGACCCATGGAGAGATGACATGCGCATTCTTCTCGCCTGCTCGTCCGGCGGGCACCTTCGCCAGCTGGCCGTGCTGAAGCCCTGGTGGTCGAAGCACGAACGCCACTGGATGACGTTCGACACCGCCGACGCCCTGTCGATACTGGCCGACGAGGACACGACCTGGGCGTACCATCCCACCGCCCGGAACATCCCCAACCTCGTCCGCAACCTGGGACGCACCCTCAAGGTCCTCCGGCGCTTCAAGCCGGATGTGATCGTCTCGACGGGATCGGCGATCGCCGTGCCGCTCTTCTTCTGGGCCAAGCTCCTGGGTATCCGCACCGTGTTCATCGAGGTGTACGACCGGATCGACAACGCCACGCTCAGCGCGCGCATCGTCCGCCCCATCACCGACCTCTTCCTCGTGCAGTGGGAGGAGCAGCAGAAGCTGTACAAGGGGTCGGTCGTCGCCGGGCGGCTTCTATGAGCGGCACCGCCGAGCCCGAAGGGCCCGTGCCGACCGTCCTGGTCACGCTGGGCACGATGCATCATCCGATGGAGCGGCTGATGGGTTGGGTGGAGCGATGGATCGCCGGCAACCCGGGCCGCGCGCGGTTCGTGGTCCAGTACGGGGCGTCGCGCATCCCCGCCGGTGCGGAGGGATTCGAACTGTGCTCGCACGAGGAGATGGCCGGCTGGAACGCACGCAGCCAGGTCGTCATCACGCAGGGCGGCCCTGGCGGCATCATGGACAGCCGCGACGCGGGGACCCTGCCCATCGCCATCCCGCGGCGCCCCGACCTGGACGAGGTGGTCGACGACCACCAGATCCGGTTCTGCCGCTACATGGCCGAGGCCGGGCTCATCCGGCAGGCGACCACCGAGGAGGAGTTCCGCACCGAACTCGAGGCCGCCCTGGCCGATCCTGCGGCGCTGACGATCACCGTGGATCGCGCGAGCATCGACGCCGCCGTGGAGCGCACCGGCATGCTGATCGAGGATCTCGTCCGCCGGCGTCCCAGCCGTTCGGCACGACGCCGCCGCCGCTGACGCACCGCGTCAGGGGCGGGCGGCCCGCATCCCGTTCGTCCGGGCTCCGGTGACGGCCGGTCGACCCGCGTGGATCGCTCTGGTCGACCGCGGCCTCATGCCGGGACGCACGTCCGCGCCATGTGCCCGGCGGACGTCGATGAGCATTCAGCTTCTCTACGGGGGGTTTCCGGCGCGCGTGTTAAGTGTCTGACACCAGCGCTGTCAGGCGGGTCCGCGGTCACGGGGATCGCGGATAGCCGGCCCCCATCGGATCTCAGATTCCCCGGCCGAACCGTCGGGCGAGGGTCAGGACACGGTCCGCGCTGAGGATCCGCGTCGACACCACGAGCGACGCCCATGCCTGACGCTGCCGCCGGTCGCGCTTGAGGGCCGAGCGCGCAAGGCGCCGGGACTCCCGGCGGTCGCCGGCAGCCGCCAGCGCGAACGCCCGCTGTCCCTCCATGGGCGCGAGCCCGTGGGGAGCGCGCTCGAACTCGGGCACCTTCGCGATGAGGTGCTCCAAGGCCTCGTCGATGTTCCGCCACCGGTCGGCGAAGAACGACGAGCGGTGCTGGTAGGCGCGGATCAGCGGCTCGCGGACGCAGACGAAGGGACCCAGGCGCGTCGCCCGCAACAGCAGCTCGAAGTCCTCGCCGTAGCCGGCGGGCAGTTCCTCGTCCACCAGGCCGATCTCGTCCAGCAGGCGCCGCCGGTCGAAGAGGTAGGTCGACGCGTGCACCTCGGGGTGCCGCTCGTCGAGCAGCACGTCGAAGGTCAGCTCGGGCAGTTCGGCCGGCCGCGGCGTGTCCTTGCCCTCGAAGTGGAACGCGCTACCGGCACCGGCCCCGCACGCATCGGGACGCGAACGCAGCAGCCGCATCTGACGGGTCAGCTTGTACGGGAACCAGACGTCGTCGTCGTCGCATGCGGCCACGTACGTCCCGGTCGTCGCCAGATAGCCGGTGATGCGGTTGCCCGCCAGGCCGGGTGTGCGGGTGTTGACCAGCGCCTGCAGGGTCCGTCCCTCGGGCAGGTCGATGGCCGGAAGCTCGGGGTCGGTGCCGTCGAAGACGACGATGACCTCGAGTGCGCCCGCGTAGTCCTGTGCCACGATCGCGCGCAGCGCGCGCTCGAGCATCTGGGGACGATCCTTCGTCGGCACCACCACCGAGACCGTGGGCCACGTCTCGGTCACCGGGGTCGTCTCACTCGCCACTGTCCACTCCTCTCCGTCGCCATCCCTGGCGCCATCATCGACCGATCAGGTCCGCTGCGACACACGGATCCAATCGATCGTGTACTTCGCGGGGAACTCCGTCGACTCCGTCACCGGATGATTGTAGTACTTGGGGAACGAGCCCCCGACCTGGAGATTGAGGCGGATGTTGAGCGGCTCGTCGAAGGTCTCGCGCAGCCACGGGGCCTGATCCGAGGGCACCGTGAAGACGGTCGTTCCGTCGATCTGCCAGGTGATCCGGTCGGGTTCGACCTCGGCCGCATACACATGCCATTGGTCGACGGTGCTGGACGGCAGTTCGAAGTCGTTCTGGAACCGTCCCTGCCCGCCGTTGGTCGACTGGTGGACCGCCTGATGGGTGAACCGCGGCATGCCGCCGACGGCCTCCAGGATGTCGATCTCGCCCGGGCCGTTGTCGCCGCGCAGCCAGAACGCCGGCCACATGCCCGTCGACAGGGGGAGCTTGGCACGCATCTCGAACCGCCCGTACCGCCACGAGTGCTTGCCGATCGTGTCGAGGTAGCCGGAGGTGAACTCGCGGGTCGTCTTCCCCACCGTCGCACGCTCGCGCTGCGCCTGGATCGTGAGGACGCCGTCGGCGACCTTCACGTTCTGGGGATTGGCGGTGAGGATCGACTCCTCGTACGGGAGGTAGTCGTCGTGGCGGACGTTCCAGTCGGCGCTCGACACCGCATCGCCGTTGAACTCCTCGTTCCACACGACGGTCCACGGGCGGTTGTCCGTGGTCGTGGACGTGTCCGTCGACGACCCCGTCGTCACCGGCAGGACCGGCGAGTCGTCGTCCCCGGTGAGGACCAGCACGACGGTCACCACCGCCGCCACCAGGACCACCAGGAGGGCACCGAGGTAGAGCGGCGCTCGACGGGGGGCGCGCCGTCCGGGCGGCGCGGGCGATGGACGTCCGGGATCGTTCACGGTCGGAACGATCGCAGGTCGGCACCGATCAGGGACACGACGCGGTTGCGGAGCCCGCACCCGTCGCGGAGGGCCGAAACGGTGTTCAGCCCTCCGCGACGTCCGTCGTGCAGTCCG
>CALMEC010000053.1 GCA_937862675.1 uncultured Actinomycetes bacterium | reverse complement strand
GGTCACCGAGATCGTCAATCTCTGGCAGTCGGGGGAGCTCTTCGCCGAGTCGGGCGGCACGCCCGAGCGCGGCGTCCTGTTCAACGGTCCTCCCGGCACCGGTAAGACCATGCTGGCCCGCGCCATCGCCACACGCTTCAACTCCCCGTTCGTCACGGCGCCGGGGCCGGCGTTCTCACAGTCGTTCATCGGCGTTGACGTCATCCTCGTGATGTGGCTGGGCTGGCGGGCACGACGTCTGGCCCGCAAGTGGGGCGGACAGTGCATCGTGTTCATCGACGAGATCGACGCCATCGGCGGACGTCGCTCCTCCCTGCTGTCACAGCCTCCGCGGCCGTCGATCCACGACCGTCACTTCCACGGCCCGATGGGCGCGATGACCGCGACAGGGGACCTCGTCGTCGAGACCCCCGAGTGGCGCGACCGCCTCTTCACGGCGCGTGCCGAGGCCGCCGCCCCGCATCCGGGCGCGCTGGCCCAGATCAGCAGCCGCATCCGCGAGTTCGTCTTCCCGGGGATGGGCGGGTCGGGTTCCCAGGGCGGCCTGCAGCAGCTCCTGGTGGAGATGGACGGCGTGCGCCATCCCAGCGGCGTGGTGAAGTTCACGGTCAACCGCGTCAACACGCTGCTGGACGCCCTCTACGTCGTCCCCCGCCGGATCGGGCGGCTCTCCCTGCGCCTGCCCCCGGCGCGTCCCCGCAAGGAGGACGTCTACTTCATCGGCGCGTGCAACGTGCGTCTCAGCACACTCGATCCCGCGCTCACCCGCCCGGGGCGGTTCGGGCTCCAGGTGCTCTTCCACACCCCCGACGTCAACGACCGGCGGGACATCATCGACCTCTACGTGGGGAAGGTCGCCCACGTCGACGACCTGGACCGGCTCGAGCGACGCGACGAGCTCGCGCGCATCACGATGGGCCACTCCCCCGCGATGATCAAGCAGGTCTGCTCCACGGCGCTCATGCACGCCCACTACGCGGACCGCCGCGCACTGGACTGGCACGACCTCGTCTCCGCCGTCGCGATGATCGAGGCCGGGATCGACCGCGGCATCGACTACATCCCGTCCGAGGCCCGGGCCATCGCCGTCCACGAGGCCGGACACGCCGTGACCGGGGCCCACTACATGACGACGCGCGAGTCCACGCGGCTGTCCATCCGCTTCCGCGAGAGCTCGCTCGGCCATCACATGATGGTGGAGCGTGAGCGACGCTACTCACGCTTCCAGAACGAGGAGTTCGCCGACCTCGTCTGGACGCTCGGCGCCATGGCCTCCGAATACGTCTTCTTCGGCCAGAACAGCGACGGGGTCTCGGGCGACACCGCCTCGGCCACGTCACGGGCGGCGATGATGGTGGGCGCCATCGGCATGGCCCCCGTCCCCCCCGCCCTTGATGACATCGACGACCCGGTGGAACGCGAGATCGCTCAGCGGAAGCTGATGCGGCGGTTCGAGCGGATCGGGTCGCGCATCGTCAACCGCTCGGCGGCCGGCAGCGCCCTCGAAGGCGACCCCGTCGCCGCCGCACTGGACGACCGGGACAAGCGCGACCTCGTCAACCAGTTCCTCGGCCAGGCGTTCATGACGGCGTACTGGTTCGTCCGCCACAACCGCGCCGGCACGGACCTCGTGGCCCGCGAGCTTGTGCAGCGCCGCGAGCTCTTCGGCGACGAGGTCGTCGACCTGCTGCGGCGCGCCGACCTGACCGACGTCTCCATCGACCCACGGGACGAGGACCAGTGGCCACAACTCTGACCGGACAACACGACCACCGTCGCCGCTTCGGCGTCCTGATCGGGCTCCTCGTCGCGGTGCTCGCCGCCGCCGTCGTCGCGACGGTGGTCCTGGCTCGGAGGGACCGCCCCGCCCCCTGGTCCGACTTCACCGCGGTCGCGTCCGATCCGGTGCGGCGCGCCGATCTGATCGCCGGCCACGTCCAGGACCTCTACCGGGACGACCGGGGCGATCCGCTCCTCACGATCACGGCCGGCGAGGACTTCGTCAGCGATGTCGCGGCACCCACCCAGACCGTCGCCGTCGGAGCGGACTACAAGGGCGCCCCGTTCTCCTTCGAGTCGCAGAACATCCTTTTCTACCGCCTGTGCGGTCCGGCCGACGACTGCGGGTTCGGTGACGGGGCCGATTCCAGCCGTCAGCTCACGCTCGCCTCCCGGGCGGCCTGGGAGCTCGCGCTGCGCGGATTCAAGGACGTCCCCGAGGCGACCGCCGTCATCGCCGTGATGCCGCCGGGCTTCCTGGAGATGTCCGGCCCCGCCGACAAGCAGCCCGACACGGTCTTCTACTTCCGGCGCGACGACGTGTCCGCCGAACTGCACCGCAGGCTCCGCAGCACCGTCCCCGCGCCGGTCGCACCGTCGAAGCTGACGGAGAAGGCCATCGAACGGACACGTGACGCACTCACCCCGTCGCTCTACACCATGCGGGTCGCCTCGACGAGTGACACCAACGGCGTCACCTACGAGCTGACGCCGCCGCCCATGGGCTGACCACCGCCCGGGCGACCGGACTCACTCCCCGGGCTCCTCCGACGAGCCGGTCGCCGGGAGCCGTGTCCGGCTCGGCTGCACCGATGCCGCGTTGCCCCGGGCCTGGAGCGTTTCGGAGAGGTCGGCGAGTGACTCCGGCTCCCCGTGGATCGTGAGGAAGCGGGCCGACGGACCTGCACTCGCCGACCACTCGAGGAGCTCCGTGCGATCGGCGTGCGCCGACAGGCCGTTGATGGTGACGACCCGCGCACGTACGTCCAGCAGCTGGCCGAGCACGCGGACCTGCTTGGCACCGTCCACCAGCTGGCGGCCGATGCCGCCACGGGGCTGGAATCCCACGATCATCAGCGTCGTGTGCGAGTCCTCCAGGTGGGCACGGAGGTGGTGCAGGATGCGCCCTCCGGTCATCATCCCGGATCCGGCGATGACGATCGCGGCCTCCGCCGACGCGTTGATGGACTTGGAGTCCTCGACGGACTGCGTGTAGCGGAGCTTGCGCGGCGCGAACGGGTCACGACCGCTCGCCGCCAGGGCACGGACCTCGTCGGACAGTTCGTCCATGCATGCCTGGTAGACGTCCTCCACCCGGTCGGCGAGGGGCGAGTCGACGTACACCGGGATGGACGGCACACGGCCCTCGTCCTCCAGGCGCGCGATGTGGAACAGGACGTCCTGGGCGCGCTCGAGCGCGAACGACGGGATCAGGATCTTGCCCTTGCGCCGGACCGCCTCCTTCAGGACCTCCGCGAACTCGTCGATGGTCGCGTCGAAATCACGATGATCGCGGTTTCCGTAGGTGGACTCGATGAGGACGAGGTCCGCCTTCGGACAGGGCGCGGGGTCGGGGAGGACATCCTTGCGGGCGTTGCCGAGATCGCCGCTGAAGACGACCCGCGACCCGGCGACCTCCACCAGGAAGCTGGCGGACCCCGGGATGTGCCCGGCGCGCTGTGCCGTCACGCGGACACCGGCGACGTCGAACGGCTCCCCGTAGGCGATCGGCTGGAACAGGTCGAGGGTGGCCTGGACGTCGTCCTCGTCGAACAGCGGCGGGTCGGGGGGGGGGCCGGGGCGCCGGGCGCGCCCGGCGGCCTCGTGCTG
>CALMEC010000052.1 GCA_937862675.1 uncultured Actinomycetes bacterium | reverse complement strand
TACTAAAAGTCGAATCTGCAGCCGACTGGAGTCACCAGAGGCGCAAATCCGGATCGGATTTCCCCAATGGTCACTTCACTCTTCCAAAAAGTCGGTCACCAGTCGCACTCGCGAAACCACAACCTTCTTCTCGCGAAGGAATCCGCGACTCGTTCTTCGCTGGCCGCCACGCTCACCGGCATTACTGCTTGCTACGTCTCTGAGCGCTGTTGTTGTTGCCAATCCTGTTAGTTGCCTCGCCGCCACCGCGGCGTCCTGACGATTGTTGCGACCACTCTATTTCCTTCTTCAACCGCATTTAACTCGGAGACAACACATGTCCATACCTTACTTAAAAGATCGAGTAACAGAACAATCGAATTCGACTGACGCGGATTTGCTCGTCCGCCTTCGTATTGCCCTTTCAATCCAGCGCCGAGCCGGTTGGCATCTGGTGCGCTTCACTGCCAGGCACGGCATCGTGCAATTGGCCGGGGTCGTGCCGGCCTACTACGACCGTCAACTGATCGTCGAATTGGTCCGGCACGTCGCCGGCGTTCGCGAGCGCGAAGTCCGTGTCCGGAGGAACGACGATGGCGTCTCCGGGGGCTGCGGTGTCGGTCGTGCGGTCGAGTCGTACGGACGCGTTCCCGGCGAGCACGACGAAGATCTCCTCGCGCGTCAGGCGGTGCGGAGTGGCCGGTGTGCCAGGCGCGATCTCCACGGTCCACACCGACGTGTCCGTGGATCCTCGGCTGGGTGTCGCCAAGGATGTGAACGCTGTCCCCTCCAGCTGATGCGTGGGCGCGGTCGGCGTGGTCAGCACGGGCATGGGCCCTCCCGATCGGTCAATGACGTTGACTACTCGGCGGCAGGGTGACAGCTCTCGCGCGTTTCGTCAACCTCGTTGACCAATTGGGTGCGGGGCCCTCAGGCCGGTACCCAAGGACGTACCGCTGCGGATCCTGGGTCTGTCCGATCGTCGATGGGATACGGGACCCGGCACGTTCCTCGCCAGGGGCACCGGCCGGGTCCGATTAGGTCACTCGTCGTCCCGCTCCGGGTCCCGTGCCTGCGCGGGGTCCTCCCGTACACGGACGATCGCGATGATCGCGATCGCCAGCAGGCCGAAGGCCGCCACCTTCGGAAGAAGGATGGCGAGCAGGATGATCCCGGCATAGAAGCCGAGGCTGGGGGTCGCGGCGAGCATGATGCGCCGCGCCTCGTCCTCGGTCACCTCCTCCCTCAGCAGCCCGCCGTCACGGACGACGACAGCCCAGAGGGCGGCGAAGAGCGCTGTGATGACGAAGAGGGTGAGTCCGTAGAAGATCACGGCGACCCGTTCGTCGGAGTCACTCTTGATGGCCTCCGCGACCAGCCGGGTCGGGAACGGCAGGAACGACACGGCCATCAGCAGGAACAGGTTCAGTCGTATGACCGCGCTGTTGCCGTAGCGCAGCCTGCGGAACATCGAGTGGTGGGCCATCCAGAGGGCTCCGACCGTCAGGAAACTGGTCGCGAATCCCAGATATGACGGCCACTCGTCGGCGATGGCCCGGAGGAAGTGCCCGTGGCTGTCCGGCGAGACGTCGATGTCAAGAACGAGCAGGGTGATGGCGACCGCGAAGACCCCGTCGCTGAACGCCTCGGTGCGGCCGGTGTCCCAGCGATTCTCCATGGCGATCCGATCGTCGATTGGAGCGGATTCGATGGAAACGATACCGTCGCGCGTGGTCCCGGGGGCCCCGTTCTGCACCGCCGGTCTCCCGGACCGCGGCCTTCGCGGGGACATCGAGTCGGGCGCGACATCCTTCTTGCGGCTCCGGGTGGCGCACCAGAAGCCGACGGGCCATGTACCGGTGCGATGCCCGCGACGGTCACGAGGACGGACGCCGGTCCGTTTCTCTGTCTCGCCGGGCGATCGCCATGCGTCGGTTACTGGCAGGGTGACGCGAGAGGGATGACGGGTATCACGGCGCCGGTCACTGGAGTACGCTGCGACCCGCATATGAGCGATCCGGCCATGGAGATCATCGAAGAGGTGATCGGCGTCGTCGACCTCGACGAGTTCCGACTCAGTCTTCTACGCGTGCTGAAGCGCGTCGTCCGGTCCGATGCGGCGGCGCTCAACGACCTGGGGCCCGGTCCGGACGAGGTGGCCGTGGTGGTGATACCCGATCCGCCTCCCGGCCTGTTTCCGCACTACGTCAGATATCGCGACCAGAATCCGATCGCCGCATACATGATGCGCACCCGCGACGGTCGCGCGTCGCGGTTCTCCGACCATGTGACGCGCGAGGAGCTGGAGGCCCTTCCGCTCTACCAGCTGGTCTACGGCCCATGGGGGCTTCACCACCAGATCGCCTTCACCCTCGTCGCCGGTCCCCGCCGGATGCTGGCCATCGCGCTGTCACGCGGCGAACCCGACTACACCGACGAGGAACGCGACCTGCTCAACCGCCTCCGCCCGCTCCTCATCTCCGCCTTCCGCGGGGCGGTCGAGCACACCCGGTTGCGCCGGGCGCTCGCCGAGCACGGGGACGACGCCGAGTTCGTCGCTGCGCTCCGTGAGCACGGCCTGACGCGCCGGGAGGCCGAGGTGGTCCGGCTGGTGGCGCTCGGTCGTTCCAACGGATACGTGGCCGGCGAGCTCGGGGTCAGCGACCGCACCGTCGCCAAACACCTGGAGCACGCGTTCCGCAAGCTCGACGCACGGACCCGGTCGCAGGCGTCGACGCGCGCGTGGGAGCTGGTGAGCGCGGCCAAGGCGGATCGGACCGCTCCCGGCCTGCGCTCGGCGTCGTCCTGACGACAAGCCGACGGGCGGTTCGTACACGTCGTCTACGCACAAACTACGTAGGTAAGGTTCTGGAGGATCGACACGGGTGGGATCGCCGGGTAGCGTGGCTCGCCCATGAGGAACGCTCGCCGCTGGTCCGTCTCCGTCCTGTCATCGCTGGCGATGGCGTGCACCGTCGTTCCCGCTCATGCGGCCGGTGGGTGGCAGCCGGAGTCACCTCTTGCGTCGCCGCTGCGCGAGGCGACGGGTCCGGGGCTTGCCGTCGCACCGACGGGTGCGGCCGTCGCCGGCTGGCAGGGGCGGCTCCCGGACGTCGCCGGCAACGTTGATGCGTACGTCGGGTCACGTCCCTCCGGAACCGGGCCGATCCCGATGGGCGGCCTGCCTCAGGGCGTCGCGTCCGCCAAGGCCCATGACGCGGGCGACATGGGGATGACCGCCGTGGTCAACGCGTCGGGCAAGGCCGTCGTCGCCTGGGTCCAGGCCACCTACACGGGCGATTTCCGCGTGCAGGCCGTCGTCCGGCCGGCGGGAGCCCCGCGGTTGGGCCCCGCCAGGCCCTTGCCCGCCGAGGGAGCCGATGCCGTGACGCCCGCCGTCGCCATGAACGCCGCCGGTCAGGCCGTGCTGGTCTGGCGCCGGCACGACACGGCGACGGACTCCTGGCCGGTGCAGGCTGCTGCGCTGGACGCCGCCGGGACCACCTTCACCACGCTCAACGGGGGCGGGAACGTGGCGAACGAGCCCGGGAACACCTTTGCCTATCGAGGGCCGGTGCGCGTGGCCGTCGCGCCCAACGGGGCTTCGGTGGTGGCATGGGACGCCTACACGGCGGGTCTGCAGCCCGTCTCCCGTTGGGCATGGAGGGCGTCCGGCGCATCGGGGTTCAACGCCGCGCACGACATCGGCGCCGTCACCCGTGTGGTCGACGTCGCTGCCGGTGCCGACAACACGTTCGCCATGAGCTGGGTCACGGGCAGCGGTGGCACCGGCGCCACGGTGTCGGTCGCACGCCTCACCCCTGACGCGCCGGGAACGTCGCTCGTCGTGGGCTCGAGCCCCAACTCGGTCACGGGGACCCGCGTCGGTGTCGACGCCGCGGGCAACGTGACGGTCGCCTTCACGGCGACCACCACCACCGGCATCAACGCGAAGGCGGGCGTCGCGGTCACGACCTGTGCCGCCACGTGCCCGACCCCGACCTGGCTGACCGACACCACCCAGGACGCCAAGGACCTTGCGCTCGCCGTCAACGACGCCGGCGATGCGGTGGCCGCATGGACGCGTTCCAACGGCACCCGGGACCTGATCCAGGCGTCGCTCCGCGCTCACGGGGCCGCCTGGGATCCGGCCGTCTTCATCTCTCGCAGCGATCAGGCGGCATACGGCCCGATGGTCGGCATCGACGCCGGCGGCAACGTGACCGCGGTGTGGACCGCGGCCAACGTCGCGCTGGCCGCGGTGCGGCAAACGACCGGTGCCGTCGCGGGAGCCCCCGCACCGCCTGCCGGGCCGGATGGCACGGGCGGCGGGGGAGGCTCGGGCGGTGGAGGCGGATCGGCCACTCCTCCCGTATCCGTGCCGACGCCTCCTGCGGCGCCGCCCGCTGATCGTGTCGTTCTCGCATCGGTCACCCAGGCCAGGGCCATCCGGGCCACAACGGCCGGGAGGTTCACCGGCCCGCAGGTCGTCTGCCGCGAGGCCAAGGCCGGCCGCTGCCGGGTCGTGGTGCGTTTCACGACGCAACAGCCGCGCAAGGGCAAGAAGCCGGTCACGATCGCGGCCGGCGGCGTCGCCTTCACGCTCACCGGCGGTGCCGTGAAGAAGCCGCCGGCGATAACGCTTCCCCGTCCCGCGCGGCTCCTCCTCGCGGCCAAGCGGAAGCTGGCACTTCGCGGCACGGTGACGATCATCGATGCCGCCGGCAACCGCCGTGTGTACACCGTCACCACGACGGTGACCCCACCTCCGCCCCGAAAGGGCGCGTCAACCACCAAGCACTGAGGGGTGCAGGTCATGTCACGGACACCACGAGACACGGGGGCGCACACCGCGCACCCATTCCTTCTGGCGATGACACGACGTCGTCGACTGGGCGTCTGGCTCGTCACGGCGCTGGCCGCCGTCGCGGTCCTCGTCATCCTCGGTATACGGACGTCGACGGCCGGCGCGGACACGGCGATCCAGACCTACCCGCTGCCCGCCGGCACCGTCGGAACGGGACTGGTCACCGCGCCCGATGGGACCGTCTGGTTCGCAAGTGGCGACGGGAACGTGCCGCAGCCGCGGATCGGCCGGCTCGATCCGGCTTCGGCGCAGCCCGGCACCTCGGCGGGCATCTCGTTCTACTCGACGCCCACGTTCACCGGCGCGCCGTGCTGCGCCACGATGGTGCGGTCGCTGGCCTACGATCCCGCCGGCAACAACCTGTGGTTCGTGCGGAGTGACGGCATGTACGGCTACGGCCGGACCGCCGACATGGCTCCCGGGACGGCGAACGGGTTCAACTGGAACACGGTGAAGTACCAGAACGGGGCGAACACCGGCTACATCGGCCTCTGGGGGATCGCCTACGATACGGACACGAAGCAGGCGTGGCTCGCGGAGAACACGACGACCAACGTCGCGTCCAGCCCGGGCTACTACGCCGGGGCGCGCGTGGCCGTCACCGACAACGGGCTCGGCCTCTCCGAGGGGCCGAACATCGCCCTCCAGGGCGGTCGGACCACCATCGACAGCCTGCGCTACGACGCCAAGCCGCGCGGCGTCTCCATCGGCGCCGGCGGACAGGCATGGTTCGCCGAGTCCGATCCGGGCAACCCCGGATGGCGGATCGCCCGCACCAATGGCACCGGCGACTACACGGAGTACCTGATCCAGCCCTGCGTCGGCACGCCCTGCTCCGGCAGCTACACCGGTACGGGCCCCACCGAGACGACGGTCGCCTCCGACGGGTCGGTGTGGTTCACCAATGAGCTCAACCGCTCCATCGGGCGTCTCGACGCCGTCGCCGGCACCTTCACGACCTACACCCTGGCCTCGATGTCTCCCGCCCTCGCGAACGGTCGCCCGATGCAGATCCGCACCGCACCCGACGGCACGCTCTGGATCGCCGTGTACGGCGGTATCAGCGCGCCCGGGGCGAACGCGATCGTCCGGATCGTCCCCTCCCAGCCCGCTCCGACCGCGACGGTCTACTCGACCGGTACGTCGGCACCGGTCTCGATCGCGACGAGCGCGACGGGTGACGTGTGGTTCGGGCTCAGCAATCCCGCGGCAGGCACGGGATCGATCGGGCGCCTGCAGGGGGCACTCACCGGCGGCGGGTCCGGTCCGTCGACGCCGGCCACCCCGGCACCCGGTGCGACGACGCTCACCCCGAGCGCGATCGGTGTCGCGCGACCCGGCACGGTGAACACAAGTGGCGACACCACCAGCGTCACGCAGATCTGCGTCGGTCCGCCGCAGGATCGTTGCAGTCTGGTCTATCTGGTCCAGTCGCGCGAGTACGTCGTCGGATTCCCCGGTTCGAAGTCCAACGAGTACGTCACCATGGCCACCAAGACGGTGAAGAAGCCGGCGAAGCCCAAGAAGGCGAAGAAGCCGCCGCTCCCGATCCTGGCGAAGGTCAGCGTGACCCTGAAGGGCGGGCAGAAGAAGACGACGAAGATCCGTCTGAGCCCCAAGGCACGTGCGGCACTGGCCAAGAAGGGGACGCTCCGGGCGACCCTGATCATCCAGCAGCGGATGAAGAACGGAACCCTCAGGACCATCCAGAAGAAGCAGGTGGTCTTCCGGGCGACGAAGAAGCCGGTGACGAAGTCCGCCAGGAAACCGGTGAAGAAGCCCGTCAGGAAGTGACCGCGGGTGTCGGTCATCGGCGCCGGCTCGGCCGGCGCCGATGTGCCGACCCCTGTGAACGCATGGCGGGTGTGCCGCGGGTCAGTCGGGCAGTGCGGCCCAGACGGCGGCCGCAGCGGCCGAGTGGGTGTGGACGCCGAGTTTCGCGTAGGCGTTCTCGAGGTGCTTCTGCACGGTTCGCGGTGTGATCCCGAGTTCGGCGGCGATCGCCGCCGTGTCGGAACCGAGGGCGAGGGCACGCAGGACCTCGCCCTCGCGTCCGGTCACCCCGAGGCGGTCCGCCATCGCGGCGGGAAGACCGGGGCCCTCGATCAGAAGGCCGACCGCGGCGTGGCGCCCGTGCCGCAGCCCGTCGATCTGGAGGACGGTGCGGAAGGCCTGGATGAGATACGGACGAGCCCGGGAGAGCAGCGTGCACTCGGCGTCGGAGAAGTCCGACCCGCATCGGGAGAGGGCGATGCCGACCAGTCGCTCCTCACGCGCCGGCAGCGTGAAGACCACCTGCGCCGTGATGCCGAGGGGACGGTAGAACTCGCGGTACAGGTCACTGGTCCGGAACGCACCGTCGTCCACATCCGAGATCCGCGTCGGGCGGCCGCTCTTGGTCGTGCGCTGGTGGCGGAGGACGGGATGCTGCTCGGCGTGGACGGCGAAGCGCGCCACCAGCGGGTCCGGAACCGGCGGGTCGGCGATCGCGAACAGGCAGTCGGGCTCCGGCCCGACCTCGTTGTAGGACGCGTAGTCGCACGGCACGGCCCGTCGCAGCGCGGAGAGGAGACCTTCACGGAAGTCGGCGAGCGAATCGAAACCTCCGACGTCTCCGATCAACTGAAGCAGTCTCTCCACATCGGAATCCTACCGGTGTACGTAGGAACAACGTAAGCGGCTGACCGGGCGGCTTCGGCGATCACCGCGGTCGGGCCATGACGCGACGGCATCATCTCGTCATCCCCGTCGTCGTCATAGTGACGCTTCGCACCGATGTCGGTGGTGCGAGGAACACCATCCGTCGCTCCTGCCGGCTCAGGCCGTGGCTGAGGGCGTTGCCCACTCCGGGCGTCCAGCCCCTGACGGGTTCACGGTGGGCCGCCAGGCCGTTCCGCGACGGGCCGGCGAGGAGTGGGTCCGCCTGCGCGCCAGGCCCGACGCACACGTGGACCGGGTGCCGAGCGGTCATGATCCGGGCACCCTCGATGCATCAGGAGAACGGCATGGGCAAGCCTCGGTTCATCTACTACACGGCCACCACGCTCGACGGCTTCATCGCGGACGAGGCGGACAACCTCGACTGGCTTCTGAGCCAGCCGATCGCCGAGGACGGGCCGATGAACTACGCCTCCTTCATCCGCGGGATCGGCGTGATCGCCATGGGGGCGACGACCTACGAGTGGATCGGAGCGCATGAGCTGGAGGTCGGGGGACCGTGGCCGTACGAGATCCCCTGTCTGGTGTTCACCCATCGCGATCTCGCTCCGGTCGCCGACTCGGTGCACATCGTCTCGGGGCCTCCCGCCGAGCACCGGGCGGCGCTGGAGGCGGCGGCCGGCGACCGCGACGTCTGGATCGTCGGCGGCGGCGACCTGGCCGGCCAGTTCGCCGATGCGGGCATGCTGGACGAGATGATCGTCTCGATCGCACCGGTCACGCTCGGATCGGGACGTCCCCTCTTCTCGCGCCGGTTCGACCTGGACCTCGTGGAGGTGGTGCGGAACCGGGCGTTCGCCTGTGCGCGTTACGCCGTTGTCGGGCCGCGCGACGATCCGGGTGCCTGACGCGTCACCCCACGCGCAGGTGCGCCAGCACCAGGCCGACCGGGATGCTCACCACGAGGAGGACGAGCAGCGCGCGATAGGCCGCCCAGCCCCAGCGCGCAATGCGCCCGGTGTCGCGCGGCCGTCCATCCACAGCCGCGACGGGGCGCCGGATCGTGCCGCGGAGCATGTCGATGAGGATGACGAACAGGACGACTCCGCCGACGTCGACCAGGTTCGGGAATCCGGCCAGGGTTCCGGCCATCGCCACGAGGTTGCCGGTGTTCCCTCCGACAAGCTGCGTCCCCCCGAGGCGGGCGCCCGCCGGGCGGTCGAACCATGACGGAGCCCGGCCCATCACGTACTGGGCGACGCCGCACACCAGCACCATGTACGCCGCGAGCCAGCTGCCCCGCCTCCAGTCGAACGGCCCCGTCATCGCCGCCACCAGCCCGCCCAGCAGGATGAAGCCTGACCCCACCGCCGACAGCCACGTCTGCGCGCCGGCCGAGCGGACGGCGCCGGCCGACATCTCCGGATGTCCGGCGGTCATGGTGACGGGGTCCCTTGATCGGGCATCTCGCGGCTCTCCTTGGGGGTGCGCGTCGATTCATGGGGGGCGATCAGGCGTGGTGCGGGCAGGGGAACCCGGTCCCGCCGTTTCGCTCCCCGCCGGAATTTATCCAATTGCGACTTAGGAAAAAAGCGTGCCGGCCTGGGTGGAGCACGTCACCGTCGGGCCGGCTGTCGGCCGTCATCCGGGTGAGGCCGGGGCGGGTAGGCTGCGGTCATGCCGCGGAACGTGCTCGGCACCGAACTGGTCGACTGCTCCCACGAACCCCTGACGGGCTTCTACCGTGACGGATGCTGCGCCACCGGATCCGGTGACATGGGTGTGCACACGGTCTGCGCCGTGATGGACGAGGAGTTCCTCGCGTTCTCCGTCGCCGTCGGGAACGACCTCTCGACGCCGCATCCGGCCATGGGCTTCCCCGGACTGCGGCCCGGTGATCGATGGTGCCTGTGCGCGCCGAGATGGCAGGAGGCGTACGAGGCCGGCATGGCGCCGCGCGTGGTCCTTAAGGCGACGCACGAGCTGACGCTCGAGTGGTGTGACCGTGCGGCGCTCATCGAACGGGCGGTCGACCCGCCCGGTACGTCGTATTGACGTAGATGCCGGTGCCGGCACTTGCCGGGCCGTCGTGAATCCTCCATTTTCTGCTCCAATCGATCTCACGACCCCCGGAGGAATCCTCGGTGAAGACGTCCCTCAAGGCGGTGCTCGGCGCGGCCGCCGTGCTCGCGGTCGGAGCCGCCGCCGGTACGGCGAGTGCGGCCACTCAGCCGACCTACCACACCTACAAGAAGTGTTCCTCGAAGTTCCTCTGTCAGGGCCTCGCGGTCACGAACGGCACCTCGTCGAAGGTCGTCTCCCTCCAGTTCGGACCGAAGTGCCGTCTCAAAGGGTCGAAGGCGCTGGCCTACAACGATCGCACGTACGGGGTCTCGAAGGGTGCTTTCACGGCCAAGCTCAAGCTCACGAGCTATGACTCGGGAGTGACGGAGGGAGCGAAGGCCACGATCACGATTCACGGCATCGTCGTGAAGAAGGTCCGGATACGGCTCAACTACACCATCGTCGGCAACCTGACGCCGGGGTGCGGCAACGTCGCGAAGACCGGCGCGATCATCCTCCCGTACACGGGGGTCGCGCACGGCGGGTAGCTCGTCGTCGGTCCGGTGTGCGCGGCATGATGCGGTGCGGCACGCTTCCCGGTGTGCCGCCCCGAGATGCCGTACCGCCGCATGGCCGGCGAAACCCGCGAGGCGAACAGGAACCACATGAGCGAGAAGACCAAGCCCACCGTCACCGTGCCCGAGGGCGAGCCGCCCACCGAGCTGATCATCGAGGACATCGAGGTCGGTGACGGTGCCGAGGCCACCGTCGGGTCGACCCCGGTCATGCACTACGTCGGTGTCTCCTGGTCCACGGGTCGCGAGTTCGACGCGTCGTGGGACCGTGGCAACCCGTTCACCTTCGGCCTCGGGAAGGGCCAGGTCATCCGCGGCTGGGACGAGGGCGTCGTCGGAATGAAGGTCGGTGGCCGGCGCAAGCTCGTCATCCCGCCCGACAAGGGCTATGGGGCGCAGGGCGCGGGTGGCGTCATCAAGCCGAACGAGACCCTCGTCTTCGTCGTGGACCTCATGACCATCCGGTAGTGGATCTCCGTACCTGACGTCTGCCGGTGCGTCGGCTCCCCTGGCCCGGGGCATGCCGTCGCCCGGTGCACGTCGGCATCTTCTGGGGGATTCGTGCCCGTCGTCCCCGTGAGGCGCATCGTCCTCGTCGGCACGCTCCGGGCCGGGCATCGCCGGCCGGGCGACCGGTCGAGCCCTGGGCCGTCGTCTGCGCCCTTGTGCAGCGCCGCGACGTCACGGCCTGAGACCGGCGTCCGGCACGCCGTCGCGAATCGCCCGTGTGGGTCCGCCTACGGCTGGACGCGGTTCCCGGGATGCCCGGTGGACACGGTGTGCTTGGACGGGAGAGGCTCCTTCAGGCGCCGGGCCACGTCCTCCAGCTCCGCGACGGTCACCTCGCCGGGGGCCTTGCCCCGGACGATCCCGTCGGCGTCGATGTAATAGGTCGCGGGGAGCGCCGAGAGCCTGAGCACGTCGAACGCGATCCGGTCGCCCGTGTCGAAGATGGACGGGAAGGTCCATCCCATGTCCCGGTTGAAGCGCTGGGCGCTCGAATGCGATCCGTTGTTGGTGCTGACGCCCAGGACGGCGACATCGGGGTTGGACGCGGCGAACTCCCGGAGAGCGGGCGCCTCGCGCCGGCAGACGTCGCACCAGTCGGCCCAGACGTTCAGGACGACCGGTTTGCCGCGGTAGTCACCGAGGGACAACGGTGCACCGGTCATGAGATTCGTCCCGGCGATGGCGGGTGCCGGCGTCGTCCCGTCCAGCGGGACACTCGCGACGGCGGGGTCGTCGCGCATCCGGATGATCCCGAGGGTGAGCGCGCTTCCGATCAGCGCGGCGATGATCACCCCGATGAGGACCGCACGCCGGCTCACGGGGCGCGCGCCGTCTGTCGTGGGACCGTCGTCGTCCGCCATGGGGGTCATGTTAGTGCCCCCCACCCCAGGAGTGTCATGGCGGTCGCCGACGGCATCCCGTCGAGAGGCGGTGCCCTCCACGGCGGAATGTGCCGATGGTCCGGGCGATCCCGGACCGTGTCGCGCGAGAGATCCGCTCGGCGACCGGGGGCGACGCTCCCGGCACGGCACGCCATCCGGATCGGTGATGCGGTCCCTCTCTTGGAGGGCGGTGCCCGCGGTTCGGTATGGATCTCGCGTAAAGTGGTGGCATCCCGTCCACCGCCGCAGCCTGTCCAGGAGCGAAATGAGCACCGTTCCCGCCGACTATCCACCACGTTTCCGAGCATCCGACTACGTCGTCCGGCCCACCGCCGGTGAGGACGAGCGCATCGATGTCGGCGTCCTGTTCGTCGGTGGCGGACCGGCGGGTCTGGCGGGTGCCATCCGGCTCGGGCAGCTCCTTGCCGACGACCCCGCCGTCGCCGAGCTCCTCGGTGAGGTGCCGATCGCCGTGGTCGACAAGGGCAAGACCAACGGCTCGCACCTCCTGTCGGGATCGGTCATGCGTCCGGGCCCGTTCAAGTCGCTCTTCCCCGACCTGGACTACTCCAGTCTGGGCCTGTTCACCGAGGTCAAGAAAGAGGGCGTCTACTTCCTGACGAAGAAGACGGCGCTCCGCCTGCCGATCCCGCCGCCTGCCATGCGCAATCACGGCAACTGGGTCGTGTCCACCAGCCAGCTCGGGCGATGGATGGCTGAACAGGCCGAGGAACTCGGCGCCTACATGCTACCCGAGACGGACGCGCAGAAGCTGATCGTGGACCAGGGCCGCGTGATGGGCGTCGTCACCGGTGACAAGGGGCGCGGCAAGGAGGGGGAGGAGCTCGGGACGTTCGAACCGGGCATGGAGCTGCACGCCAACGTCACCGCCGTCTGCGAGGGGACGCAGGGTCACATCGCGGGCATCATGCGCCAGCACTTCGAGCTGAACCAGGCCCCCATGACCTGGGAGCTCGGGGTCAAGGAGGTCTGGGAGGTCCCGAAGGCCCTCGACAAGGTGATCCACACGTCGGGATGGCCGCTTCGGCTGGGTGCCCAGTACCGCGAGTACGGCGGGTCGTGGATCTACCCGATGGGGACGGACAAGGTCTCGATCGGCTTCGTGGTCGGGCTCGACTACGCCGACGTCGGCTGGCAGTTCGAGCGCAGCCTGCTCGCCCATCTCGAGACCGTCTGGGAGGAGCCCGACGAGGGGATCTGGGAAGTCCGCAGCGGGCGGCA
>CALMEC010000051.1 GCA_937862675.1 uncultured Actinomycetes bacterium | reverse complement strand
CACCGCCGCCACCACGATGACGAGGAGGGCACCGGCGTAGAGCGGCGCCCGACGGGGGGCGCGCCGTCCGGGCGGTGCCGGCGGGGCGGGCGATGGGCGTCCGGGATCGTTCACGGTCGGAACGATCGCAGGTCGGCACCGATCAGGAATGCCAAGCGGTTACGGAGCCCGCACCCGTCACGAAGCACCGGAACGGCGTTCCGTCCTTCGTGACGTCCATCGTGCGATCCGTTCTCGGGACTACCGATACCGCGCCCGAGACCGTCGGTCCCACGGAATCGTGGGTGCGGGGCACGTCCCCGGTGACGCCGGAACGCCACCGGGGACGTGCCCCACACCCGAGATCCTGAGATCGATCATCTATCCCTGAACGATCGTCAGGTCGTCCAGCGTCACAGCCTTGGTGCCGGTGTTGGAACCCGCCCGGTTGAGGCTGACGAACAGCTGCCCCGCCGCGGACACCGATGCGTCCGTGATCTCGGACTTCCATGCCGAGGGCTCGGCCTGGCCGTCCGTCCAGATCTTGAACTGGATGGTGTCCCCGGTGACCCGGAGCCGCAGCCACTGCTTGGCCGTGGTGACCTGCTGCGCGCCGGTGACACCGCCGATGTCGGTCATGGTGCCGTTGACGTTCTTCTGAACCCGGACCGTGGCGCTGTTGGACTGGATCTGCACCCCGATGCCCGTGCGGGGCCGGTAGCCGTTCTGCCAGCCACCCGAACCGCGCATGTAGAAGCTGAGGTAGGAGACCGCGGTGTTCGAGTTCCACTTGAACGAGGTGAGCAGCTCCGAGTCCGTCGTGGCGGTCAGACCGCTCGACTGGGCGCGGGCGTAGGCGCTGGCCGTGTCGTTGACGGTCAGGACACCGGCGTTGCCCTGGATGGCCGCACTGCCCGCGCTGACCGACGTCGTCCAGGAGGACGCGTTCCACGGTGCGCCGTCCGCCCCGTCGAACGTGTCGGCGAAGAGGACAGACGGAGTGGTGGGCAGTGTCACGGTGACCTCGTTGGAGGCCGGGCCGCGGTTGCCCGCGGCGTCGACCGCGAGGACCGAGTAGGTGTGACTGTCACCGGCGGTGAGACCGGTGTCGTCGTACGAGAGGCCGGTGACGACGCCCGGGAGGTCCGTACCGTCGCGGACCACGACGTATCCGGTGACGCCGACGTTGTCCGACGCGGCACCCCATGCGAGGTGGACGGCGGTCTGGCCGGTGGCCTCACCGGTCAGCGTGCCGGGCGCCGACGGTGCCGTCGTGTCCGGCGGGACCTGGACGGTGACGTGCACCTCCGCAGAGGTCCCGGTGTTGCCCGCGGCGTCCGTCGCGACCGTGGTCAGCGTGTGGTCGCCGACGTCCGTCGCGTTCCAGTTGAACTCGTAGGGAGCCGTGGTGTCCGTGCCGACGGTGGTCCCGTCGACCTTGAGCGCCACGGAGGTGACCCCGACGTTGTCCGACGCCGTGGCGGTGACCGCAGTGGGTCCGTACACCGTCGCGCCGTCCGCCGGAGCCGTGATGGCCGTGGCGGGCGACGTGGTGTCCGGTGTCTGCACCGTGACCGTCACCGGGTCGGACGTGCCGGTGTTGCCGGCGGCGTCGTGCGCGACGACACGCAGCGTGTGCTGTCCCTCGCCGGCGTTCCAGGTGAAGGTGTACGGCGCGTCGCTGTCGGTGGCCACCGTCGAGCCGTCGACCTGGAGGTCGAGGGAGGTGACTCCGACGTTGTCCGCGGCGGTCGCCGTGACGGTGACGTTGCCGGTGCCGACGGTGGCGCCGTCGGCGGGTGCCGTGATCGCGGCGGTGGGCGCGGTGATGTCCGGGCCGGTGTGGCCGGCCGCCGCGTAGTGGGCCGAGATCTGCTCACCGGTCAGCGCGAAGTCGTAGATCGCGACCTCGTCGACGGATCCGGCGAAGTAGTTGCTCGAGGGCTGGCTGGGCCATCCGCCGAGGTTGTCGCCGCCCACCCGCCAGTAGCCGTTGTAGCCCTGGTTGGCCGACGCGGGGTTGGACCCCACCAGCTGGCCGTCGACGTACAGCGCGAGGCCGCCGGATCCCTGTGAGGCCACCAGGTAGTGCCAATCCCCGTCGTTGTAGCGCTGGGGCGAGGTGACGATGTCGGGACCGTTGTTCCAGACGCCGAAGATCAGCTGCCCGGAGTTGGTCATGTAGACGTGCTTGTCGTAGTTGCTGCTGTTACCGGTCTGGGCGTTGCCGAAACCGATGATCTTGCCACCGGACGTGGTGGTCGTCTTGAACCACAGCTCCTCCGTGTAGCTGCTCGGAGAGGTCTGCGCGTTGGACTGCGCCACGTTTCCGTTGGCGCCGTTGAGCGCGGTCGAGGTGCCCTGGCTGCCGATGGCGCTGCCACCGCCCTGGGTCACACCGCCGACGTATCCGGCGGGGTTCTGGTTGCCGGACGCGTCGGCGGCAGAGGTGCCGCTGGTCTCGTCCAGGCGCCAGAACGCGCTGGGTCCGTCGTCGTACACGGCCTTGCCGTAGGTGTCGGTCGGCGACGGCGGCAGATCCGGCGTGCGACCGCTGGCCACGTACTGCGCCGCGACCTGCTGGGCCGTGAGGGCCGAGCCGTAGACCGAGACGTCGTCGATGGTGCCGGCGAAGTAGTTGCTCGACGGCTGGCTGGGCCAGGCACCGAGGTTGTCGCCACCCACCCGCCAGTAGCCGGTGTAGCCCTGGTTGGTGGTCACGCCGTTGCGCCCGACCCGGACGCCGTCGACGTAGAGCACCATGCCGTTGGGTCCCTGGGTCCCCGTGACCTGGTGCCACTGTCCGTCGTTGTACGACGCGGAGGTCGTGATGGTGTCGAAGCTGCCGTTGTAGACGCCGAAGATCAGCTTTCCGGCGTTGGTCATGTAGATGTGCTTGTCGTACGAGCTGCTGAGCGCGGGGTTGCCGCCGAAGTCGTAGCCCTGCTGCGCGTTCCCGAACCCGATGATCTTGCCGCCGGACGTGCTGGTCGTCTTGAACCAGGCGTCGACGGAGTAGGTCGTCGGTGAGGGGAGCGCGTCGGTGGACGCGATCGAACCGCTCGAGCCGTCGAAGGTGACGGCCTTGCCGCCGTCGTTGGCACCCGCGGCGTTGAACGTCGTGCCGAGCCACGAGGTGCCGCCCTCGAGCCCGTCGGAGGCGTCGGCGACGGCCGGCGCGCGCGCGTCGTCGAACCGCCAGAAGAGCGTCGGGTTCTGTGAGAGCACCGTCTTGGCGTACGCCGGAGCGGTGGCGAGGACGGTCACGCTGTCGCTGGCCGCGGACCGTGCCCCGGCGTTGGGACCGTTGGTCTCGACGGCGTCCGCACGGTAGGTGTGGCTGGAGCCGGTGGCCAGTCCGTCATCGGTGAAGGCCACGATCGGGCGCTTCCAGAACAGTGAGGTGACCTGCTTGGTGGCGATGGGGGTGTTGCCGCCGTCGCGGTACAGGCGCACGGTGATGTCCGGGTCGTCGGTGTCGAGCGGGGCCTGGACGAAGATCGAGACCTTGCCGTCACCGCGGGCGACCGTGGTCGGAGCCACGGGCTGGCTGGGCACGGCCTGGTCGCCGTCCGCCGGGCTGAAGCGGGCGAGGCTCTGCTGGTTGACACCGTTGACCTGGGTGAACTCGCCGCCCACGAACAGCTGGGTGCCGTCCGTCGCCATCACGCGGGGACCGAGGCCCTCACCGATGCCGCCGTTGGTCTGCGGGTACCAGTCACCCATCTTGCCGGTGGCGAGGCTGCGGGAGAGGAGCCGCCGGGCGAGTCCCTTGGACCATCCGACCTCCGGGAATGCCTTGGGGTCGCCGTTCGCCTGGTCCTCGGCGCAGTCGTGGGTGTGTGAGCCGGTGAACAGCTCATCGCCCAGCGGCTGCACGGCCTGGGTGGCACCGAGGCAGGTGGACTTCCACTTGAGGGTGCCGTCGTTGTTGGCCGCGAACGTTCCGTCGAAGCAGCCGCCACCGGTGCCCTCGGCGCCGAAGTAGGCGCCATTGGCGTCCGTGCGCACGACCTTGCCGATCGAGACGCACGAGGCGGTCGGCCGGGGAATGGCCGATGTGGCCGGGAACGAGACCGCGGCGCCCGTCTGCGAGTCGACGGCGCCTGCGCCGTAGTAGTCGCTGTTGCCGCTGAGAGCGGTGAACTGACCGGCGACGTACAGCTTGCTGTAGTCCGCCGAGAGGGCGATCGAGTAGACGTAGGCGTCGGCGGTGGCCGCGAACGCCGGATCCGCCTGCCCGGTGGTGGGGCTGAGCTTGGCGAGCCGCTGGACCGCCCCGCCGCCCGCCGTGGTGAACCCGCCGCCGATGTAGACGGCGCTCGGTGAGACCGAGATGCTCGTCACCCGCTGGTAGACGCTGGACGACCAGCTGGTGAGGGCACCGGTCTGCGCGTTGAACGCGGCGATGCGGTTGCGGGTGGCGCCGTCGACGGTGGTGAAGTCGCCACCGACGTAGACCGTCTTGCCGTCCGGGCTTGCGGCGATGCTGAAGACGTTGCCGTTGAGTGTGTGGTTGAACGACGTGACGAGCGCACCGGTGTTGGCGTTGAACGCCGCCAGCCGGGTGCGCGCCACCTCACCGCTCCCCGCGGCGGCGCCCGGCGGGCGCACCGAGGGGAACGTGCCACCGGCGTAGACCACCCCGCCGGTCGACGCGAGCGCGTATGTGATGCCGTTGGTCTGCCACATCGGCGACGTGGTGGACGGCACCGCCGTCTCCATCGCCGATGCGGTCGGGACCACGGCCAGTGTCACCGCTGCGACTCCGAGGGCGAAGCGCGAGCCCTTCGCCAACATCCGAGCAAACCCCATCGTCATCCTCCATGAATGGCCGGTCTCAGCGGCGACGCGATCGGCGCGGAATTCCTGCAACCACGCTCCCATCACCTCCGGGTGGCACATCCTACGCCCGCCCGGAACAGACGACACCTACCCGATCGTCTAGAAATATCTATCGTGTACTACCGATTGTCCCCGGTCGGCCCATCGCGGGGAAACGGTCTGAAAGTGTCATCCAGACACGACTCGTCCCCGCTCCGGACATCGGTGTCCCGGCGTCCGAGAAAGCCCTCCGGACAGGCGTCACGGGTCCGCGTGAGGACCTCCGGAGGCACGCCCGGCCGGAGCCGTCCCCGGTGTGCCCGCTGGTAGGCTCGGCCTCCGGCAGCGGGGAGCGACATCTGGTCGCGGGCGCGCGATCGGGCGATGCGCCCACAGGCCGGCCCGGCGGGGCACCTTCAGGTGCTGTCGCACCGGAAGCGGCCGTACGGCGCCTCAAGTGGGTCGCGAAGCGCGCCGATCACAGAGTCATCGGTCAACGGAAGGCGGCGCGTGGTCAAAATCGGAGTTGTGGGACTGGGCAAGATGGGGCTCTCGCACGTCTCGCTCGTTCGCCCCCTGCCCGAGGCGGATGTCGTCGCGGTCTGCGACTCGTCCGGGTACATCCTCTCGATCCTGGAGCGGTACACCGGGGTCCGGACCTACTCGGACTTCGACGAGATGCTGCGGGGCGAGGACCTCGACGCGGTGATCATCGCGACGCCGTCGCGCTTCCACGCCCCGGCCGTGCGGTCCGCGCTCGATGCCGGGCTGCACGTCTTCTGCGAGAAGCCCTTCTGCCTGGACCCGGCCGAGTCGCGCGAGCTCGCGGTGCTCGCCCGGTCGAAGGACCTCGTCACGCAGGTCGGCTACCACTACCGGTTCGTCGGCGCGTTCCAGGAGATGAAGTCCCTCCTCGACGCCGGCGTGATCGGCGACGTCAGCCACGTCCTGGCCGAGGCCTACGGCCCCGTCGTCCTCGCCCCCAAGGGCGGCACGTGGCGCAGCAAGAGCACCGAGGGCGGCGGCTGCCTGTACGACTACGCGGCGCACCCGCTGGACCTGCTCACCTGGTGCCTCGGGAAGCCCCACGGGGTCAGCGGCACGGTGCTCAATCGTGTCTTCTCCCGCGAGACCGACGACGAGGTTTTCAGCACCCTCTACTACGGAGACGGTCAGACGGCCCAGCTCAGCGTCAACTGGTCGGACGAGTCGCAGCGCAAGATGACGACGCGGCTCACGGCATGGGGCACCAAGGGGCGGATCTTCGCCGACCGGCAGGAATGCCAGGTCTACCTGCGCGACACGAGCGAGCCGCCCGACGGCTACCAGGTCGGCTGGAACGTCCGCTACACCACGGACCTCACGCGGCCGGTGCAGTTCTACGTGCGCGGCGAGGAGTACAGCGCCCAGCTCGAGACGTTCCTGCGGCGGATCGAGGACGGGGTCACCTCCCCCCGCAACGACTTCCCGAGCGCCGCCGACACCGACGAAGTGCTGGGCATGCTCGTCGCCGACGCCGCCAACGGTCCGGCGACCACCTCGGAGACCGCCGCGGTCGCACGCGCGGTCGAGGCGACGGCACCCGCGCCGTGGCCGGCCGTCAAGGCGGCGTCACGCGAGCTCGCCGCCGCGGCGGCGCACCGCGCCGGACAGGTCAAGCAGAGAATCGACGAGGCCCGCCGCAGGAGGAAGGCATGACGACCATGGACCCGCTCCTCTTCGGCGACAACCAGTTCTTCGGCGTCAACCACATGTCCGAGGAGAAGGCGCGTGCGCAGGCCATGCGCTTCCAGGACCTCTCCGCCGTGATCGACGTCCTCGACATCGCCTACGACGAGGGCATCCGCACGTTCATGTGCACGACGCACGACCGCATCGCGGCCGTCGCCGACCATGTCCGCGCCGATCCCGGCCGGTACCCGGACTACAAGTTCTTCCCGGGGATGCCGTACGCCCACAAGTACGCGAACGCCATGACCGAGCTCGGCATGATGGGCGCGATCCGCCGCTTCCTGCCGGACGGCGGCCTGTTCGACGCCGCGCTCCGCGGCGGCAAGGCCCTGGCCAAGAAGGACATCGACGGGCTGGTCACGCTCCTGGTGGACGCCGAGATGACGATGTTCCGCGGGACCTCCACCCCGGTCATCTTCCTGCAGAACGTCGTGGTCGACCTGCTGCTCGGACTCGGGTTCGACGAGGCCTTCCGGATCTACGCCCAGCACGTGCGCGACGCCTATGACGCCGAGCCCGGGTTCATCACGATGAACCTCCCGGCCCTGCTCGACGCCCTGGAGAAGCAGGGGGTCGAGAACCCGGTGGTGTGCTCCAACATCAACAAGATCGGCTTCCGGATGTGCGGCGGCGTGGACGCCTATCAGGACGCGCTGCGCAACCGCTCCTTCCGGGCCATCGCCATGTCCGTGTTCGCGTCCGGTGCGATCCCGGCGCGCGAGGCGGTCGGCTGGGTGTGCGAGCAGCCGAACATCGAGTCGATCGTCTTCGGCGCCTCCAGCCGGGCCAACATCGTCAGCACGCGCGACCTGGTCGCCGAGTTCTGGCCGGAGCGGATGCCGCCCCCCGCTTCCTGAGGTCACCGGGCGGGCGCCTGACAGCACTGGTGTCAGACACCCAACACGCACTTAACACGCGTACGTCTGCCTCCGACGGGCAGCGCTGACCCGCCGCCCTCTCGGACACGGTCCGTCCGACTACGATCAGGCCCCGGCGATCTCCCCCTGCTGCTGCGACCCGGCCTGCACGGCGCCCGGGGTCACGACCAGGATGTCCGGGAACTCCCGGCGCAGCCGCATGATGTGCGAGACGGGAGCCGCCGTGGTGAGCCGCACCTGCCCGGTGTCGACGTCGTAGCCGATCACGTAGCTGTAGTCGGCCGTGACCGTGGGACGCGGTCCATCGATGTTCCGGCGTCTCGCCAGCCGGTTGACGGCGTGCGTCACCTCTCGGTACTCGTCGTGCGTGAAGGCCGTGGTCACCGCACGGATGCCCGGTCCCGGGATCCCCGGCACCGCGGGTAGCGGCTCTCCCGCCGGGAACAGGGCCACCACATCACCATCGCGGCTGACACCCACCGTGACGGCGCCGGCCGTCAGAGCGGCCCGCTCGGCATGGGACCGGGACGCCTGCTGCGCGCTGGTCAGCCTGATGGCGCTCACCCGCGGGGACGCGTCGGGCGCCGGCGAACGGCGGGGTGAGCTCGCCGCGAACACCGCACCGCCGATGACCAGCGCGGACACGGTCGCGACGATCGCCCGGCGGGATGCCGGCACACGCGCGGGACTCACAGTCCGCGGTGCGTGTGGCCCGTTCATCGGATCTTCCCCGCACGGCACAGCGTCACGACCATCGTTCCGATCAGTCGTCGGATGCCGACGATCGTAGCGCGGCATGTCCCCGGCACCGGCCGGGATCAGTGGCGTCGCGGACCGGCGTGCGGTCACCACCAGAGCCCATCATCTCCCCCCCCCCGCCGGGGTCAGGGGATGAGCTCCTCCAGGACCTGGCGCAGATGCGTGCTGGACGTGCTCTCGGTGTACGGCAGGTAGACGACGGTCACGCCACGCTGGGCGAACTCGGCGGCCAGCCGCTCACCGCGCTCGGTGCCCTTCCAGTCGCTTCCCTTGAAGAACGCGTCGAACGGGTGCGCGGCGTGCAGCTCCAGGTGGTCGGCTCCGTGGAAGACGACCTCGTCGACGACGTCGATGTGCCGGAGGATCTCCATGCGCTCCTCCTGCGGCACGATGGGGCGCCGGCCCTTCTGGGCGAGGACCGACTCGTCGGTGGCCACCGACGCTATCAGATGGCGGCACCGTTCACGCGCGCGGCGCAGCAGGTTGAGATGCCCGATGTGGAACATGTCGTAGGCCCCGGCGGCGCACCCGACGTCGAAAATCTCCTGATCCTGCACACGACCTCCCATGCTGCTGCGACGTGCGCGTCCGTGCGCACCTGTGGACCACGATAGCGAGCATCGGTGACCGATGGCCGTACCCGCCGTCCCACTCTCCCCATTCATCGGCAGGACAGGCGAAAAGCACAAATCCTTCACCCGACCGGGCGCATGCTCGTCCACCTCACGCCGGCGAACGATGCGAGATCCGATGAACGCGCGAGGTACTCGCCACCACGATCGCGACCCGGAAACACGTCGGCGACACAGGGCCCCCGACGAGCCCCGCCTGGGGCCGAGGCAACCGCCGGAGAGAGCCCCCTGCAGCCCTCGGGTCCCGGACCGCGGCCTCTACGCCGCCATGGACGGTGCCGCGAGCCCCCTCAACGTCCAGCTGAGCGGATCGCGCGGATCGACCGATCCGCCGATGATGTCGGGCGTCGCGAATCCGAGCGTCGACGTGACGGCGCTCACCACCTCGGCCTGCAGCCGCTGGCGAACCTCATCCGTGTTGGGTGCGTTGAGGCGGTCGGCGATCTGCACGGTGACCGATGAGCGGTCCACGCGGACACCGGACGCCCTCTCCAGCCGCCCGGCCGCCTCCAGCAGCCGGCCCAGCGCCAGCACGATGTGCTGGGCCGGTTCACCATCCTCCGCGCTCTTCAGGGTGTAGCGCAGCACGGGTCCCTGATCCCCCTCCTCAACGACCAGATCACCGTCGAAACCGGCGAGGACGACCCCGGAACCGTCCGCTGCCCGATCGCCGCGCGCACCCTTGGCGGAGAGGCGCTGCGACCACCGTTCCCTGCTCCACCGGCGGGACACCGGGGCCACGGACCCGACCGATGCGGCCGGGCCGTCCAGGGGCATGACGACGGAGATTCGCTGGAGCTGCATGAGACCATCTCTTCCTGTACTGCTGTCGTGCGTCGACGATTCGGATGGAGCGATGATGCGTGACGCCGGGTCTCCCCGTCCGTCGGCAGGCTTCCGGGGAGGACTTGCGGGCGCACCGGCCACCGCCTCCGATCGACGGGTGGCCACTGCTCGCGGTCGCCGGATCCCGGCCCCCGCAGCCCACACGACATGGTGCCGTAGGATCGACCGGAGTCCGTCGACCCCCGTCCTGAGAGACCATGCCGTATCTCCGCCCTCCCCTCGTCGTGCGCAGGTTCGCCAATCCGATCGCCATGCGCCTCGGCATCGGCGGATCGGAACGGCTGACGGTGACACGTCGCCGCTCGCGAACGGAGCAGTCGATCCCGGTCATCCCGGTGACCGTCGACGGCACCGTCCACCTGGTGTGCCCTCGCGGGGAGACCGACTGGGTGAAGAACCTCCGGGCCACCCCCGCCTGTGCGCTCGGGCGTCACGGCAGGCAGCGCCCCTACGTCGCGGCCGAGGTCCCGCTGGAGGAACGCGGCCCCATCATCGTGGCGTACCGCGCGAAGGCCGGACGCGCCGTGAAGTCGCTCTTCGACGCCCTGCCGGACGACCGCGACCACCCGGTGTTCCGGCTGACGCCGTCAGGGTGAGGTGAGCGGGGCATCCGTTCCGCCCGGACGAGACCGGACCATCTCGACGCCCCGGCGATGCCCGCACCACTTGCGAGTGATCGCGTGCGGCCGCCGGCACCACTCGGACGCCGTCGGCCGTGCGAACGTGGGTCGCGCCGACGACCCGCCTTCGGTGTCCGCCGCGCACAACCGGGAAGGGCCCCGTCCGGGGCCCTTCCCATGCGGCTTCTCTCCATGAGCCGCGCCCATCTGCTCCCGCCGGTCTGACCTCTCCCCGACCACCCGGCGGACGCGCAGGGCGATCCACCGGGTGAGGTCGGGCAGGGGACTCAGACGGCCGGCGCGATCCTCTCGCCCAGGCCGTGGGGCATGATCTGCGCGTTCAGGGCGTGCAGCTCGTCCGGGTAGGGGCTGGCGCCGATGGAGGCCGACATGCCGCCGTCCACCATGAGGGTCTGGCCGGTGATGTAGCTGCCGGCGTCCGATGCCAGGAGAAGCAGCGCCCCGAGGAGCTCCTCCGACTTGCCGAGGCGCCCGAGCGGCGTCTGGTCCTCGATGCGCTGACGGAACGGCGGGATGGCCAGCACCTGGTCGGTCATCTCGCTGGGGAACCAGCCGGGGCCGATGGCGTTGACGCGCACGCCGCGGTCGGCCCACACGACGGCCAGGTACTTGGCCATGTGCGTGGTGGCCGCCTTGGACGTGGCGTAGGCGATCGGGATGTTGTGGTGGCCGGAGAGGCCGGCGACCGACGAGATCAGGATGATCGACCCGCCGCCGTTGGCCAGCATGTGGCGCGACGCCGCCGCGGCGGTGATGAAGGTGCCCGTCAGGTTGATGTCGATGGACTGGCGGAAGAGATCGGCGGGCATCTTCTCCGGCTGGGCGATGCCCTCGGGGATGGCGCCGGCGTTGGCCAGCATGACGTCCAGACCGCCGAACTCCGCGACCGCGGCCTCGACCAGGCCGTTGACCTGGGCCTCGTCGGTGACGTCGGTCTGGTGCACGAGGGCGTTGCCGCCGGCGGCGCGGATGCGCTTGGCGGTCTCCTCCATGGGCTCGGTGCGACGAGCGGCGAGAACCACGTTGGCGCCCGCGGCGGCGAGTGCCTCGGAGAACGCGACGCCGAGGCCCGCGGAGGCTCCGGTCACGACCGCGGTCTTGCCGGTCAGGTCGAACATGTTGGTGGACATCGGGCCTCCGGTGAGGGTGAGGAAAGGTGATGGGATTCTGCGCGTGAGGGGGCCCGGCGTCCAATAGGCCGCGCCGACCATTCGATAGGCTGTGCCTATGACACAGACCGACGCGGACCCCGGCACGCGGTGTCCGAGCTGACCCGTCTCTCCATGCTGGTGGCACTGGCCGACGAACGCCATTTCGGCCGCGCCGCCGGACGCCTGGGGATCACGCAGCCCTCGCTCAGCCAGCAGATCGCGCGTCTGGAGTCGGATCTGGGCGTGACGCTGGTCGATCGCAGCGTGCGTCCGGTGCAGCTGACTCCCGCCGGGGCACAGCTAGTGGGCGACATCGCCCCTGCCCTGAGATCGGTGGACGACGCCGTGCGCGCCATCCGCGTCGCCAGCGAGGACCGCACGATCTGCCTGGCGGTCCCCCGCATCCAGATGCTGCGTCATCCGCCGATCCGCATGCTGACGGAGCGTCTGCGCGAGGCGCTTCCCGGCTGGCAGATCGACGTCCTGCCGATGCTGGGCGCCGAGGCGGTGTCGAAGCTGCGCGACGGCACCGTCGACGCCGCCGTGATCTACACACCGGTCTACGGCGACGGCATCGTGGCGCGTCCGCTCTTCATGGACACGCCCGACGTCTTGATGCACCGCGACCATCCCCTGGCGACCGGAGACCATGTCACTCTGACGCAACTGGGTCATGAGCCGATCCTCACCTGGGAGTCCGACAGCCACCCCGGCCTCGTCGACGCCCTCACCCTCGCGTTCCGCCGCCTCGATGTCTCGCCCACGATCGTCGAGGTCGACGCCAAGCCCGGCTCCCTGGCCGCGGCGCTCGAGGCCCAGCGGGGCGTGGCGATCATCGCCCACGCCTGGTCGCGCTCGGCGGTCCTCCCCTCACTGGTGGCGCGCCCTCTCCGCGAGCCGGCCATCGCCCTCTCCGCCGTGCTCGCCCACGTCGACACCATTCGCCCCGCCGTCGCACGGGCACTCGATCACGCGCTGGAGGACGCGAAGACCACGGACTGACATGCATCCGGCCACGCCCCGGTTCGACGAGTTCTCCGCGCCTTAGGCCGGCTCGACTTCCGCCGCGCCGTTGCGCGGCTCCTCCATCGCACCGGGATGCGAGCGAGCACGAATACGCGTCGTCATCGTGAGATGCCTCCGAGAGTCGACCCCGGCCCGACCGTCGCGGAGCCGACGGCTCCCCGACTCCTCACGCGGTCCGATCGGCGTGTCTCAGCCTCCGTTTGTCGTACGCCATGGCGCCCACGGTCCGTGATGTCATCACCACTTCACACCCGCCCACATTGTTCCGCCCCTGTCAGTCGTCATCCGCCACCAACCGTAGAGACC
>CALMEC010000050.1 GCA_937862675.1 uncultured Actinomycetes bacterium | reverse complement strand
CGAGCGCCTCGGCGGCGTCCTTGGCCTTGTCGGCGGTTTTCCACAGGATCGATGCGCAGCCTTCCGGCGAAATCACCCGGGAGGGCGAAAACGGCAAAAAGACCCTGCGGTCGGCGACCCCGGCCGGCATGCCCGGCTGGGCGATCAGCTGATCTGGTTCGCGCTGCCGTTGCTCGCTCTCGACGTGGCCCTCGTCCTGTCCGCGCGGTACGGAGATCGGATCGGCGCCCGGAGGGCGGTCGCGGTGCGGGCCGTCGCGATCGTCAGTGTCGTCGCCGCGCTCGCCGCGGGCGTCCAGGTCTACCGCGTGGGTGACGCCGGTGCGCGTGCGGCATGGGGCGATCAGGTGACGTCTCCGCGGGGCGGGTGACGCCGCGGTGTGACGTCAGCCGACCCAGACGGCCTCGTGCCGCCGATCACCGCCGAGCCGGGACTCCGGTGTTCTGGTCATCCGTCCGCCTCCATCGAATAGTGATGAATCCTATCGCAAGAGGTAAGAATCCTATAACCGGCCATCGGGCGGATGTCGGCACGGTGCGTCCACCGAATCCGTTTTCGGCCGCATCGTGCGGCAGTCGTCCGCTGTGTCGAGGAGGTTTCGATGCGGTTCCGGACCTCCGGCGCCGGAGGTCCGGAATCCCCCGACCGGAGGCGGCCGGGCGTGTTACAGGCGTCCCAGGAGGCTGCGTGCGATGACCAGGCGCTGGATCTGGCTGGTCCCCTCGTAGATCTGCGTGATCTTCGCATCGCGGTAGAGGCGTTCGGCCACGAACTCCCTGCTGTAGCCCATGCCTCCGAGGGTCTGAACGGCGACGTCCGCCGCCTCGACCGCGACAGAGCTCGCGACCAACTTGGCCTGGGCACCGATGACCGAGTGCGGCTCGCCGCGATCGCGGGCACGGGCGGCCATCAGCGTGAGCGCCCGCGCCGCCTCCAGCTTCGCCGACGCGTCCGCGATCGGGAACTGGACGCCCTGGAAACGGCCGATCGGTCCGCCGAAGGCCGTGCGCTCACGGGCGTACGAGCACGCCACGTCGATCGCCGCCCGGGCGATGCCGCACGCCTGGGCCGCCACCGTGATGCGCCCGGCGTCGAGGGTCTCGAGGGCGATCGTCATGCCGGCGCCCTCCTCCCCGATCATGTTCTCGGCCGGGACGCGGTACCCGTCGAAGGCCAGCTCGACCGTGGACGAGCTGTGCAGGCCCATCTTCTCGAGCTCCCGGCCGACGACCAGGCCGGGGCCGGCGGGGGCGATGAAGGCGGAGATGCCGCGCGGGCCGTCCTCTCCGGTGCGCGCGAAGAGGATGAACATGTCCGCGAAGCCGCCGTTCGAGATCCAGATCTTGGACCCCGTCACGACGTACCCGTCGCCGTCGCGCACGGCGCGTGTGCGGAGGGACGCGACGTCCGAGCCGGCGTCGGGCTCGGTCAGGCCATAGGCACCCAGCACCTCACCGGACACGAGGCGGGGGAGCCACGTCCGGCGCTGTCCCTCGTTCGCGTGGTTGATCAGCGGGTCGACGGCCAGTCCGTTCTGGACCGCGAAACTGACGCAGGTGCCCGCGTCGACGGCCGCCAGCTCCTCGGTGACGAGGGCGAGGGTCACCGAGTCGAGACCCGGGCCGCCGTCCGCCTCGGGCACGACCATCCCGAGCAGCCCGAGTTCGCCCATCCGTCGCATGACGTCGACGGACGGTGCGTGGTTCGCGTTCCAGTCCGCGGCGTACGGGGCGATCTCCTTCGCCGCGAACTCCCGGGTCATCTCCTGGATCGCACGTTGTTCGTCGGTGAGCTCACTCATCGCGGATCTCCTTCCGGTTCAGATCGCTTCGAGGATGGTCGCGTCGGCCATACCGCCGCCCTCGCACATCGTCTGCAGCCCCCACCGGACGCCGCGGCGACGCATCTCGTGCAGGAGGGTGGTCATGATCCGCGCTCCGGAGGCTCCCAGCGGATGCCCGAGGGCGATGGCGCCGCCGTTCACGTTCACGCGGTCGGGGTCGACGCCGAGATCGCGTTGCCAGGCCAGGGGGACGCTCGCGAACGCCTCGTTGCACTCGAACAGATCGATGTCGCCGATGTCGAGCCCCGCGCGTTCCAGCACGCGACGAGTGGCCGGGATGGGGGCCGTGAGCATGGTCACGGGATCGACGGCGGCGAGCGCCATCGAATGGACGCGGGCGATGGGGGTGAGACCGAGTCGCCGGGCGGACGCGCCGTCCATGATGAGGAGTGCCGCGGCACCGTCGGACAGCTGTGACGAGTTGCCGGCCGTCAGGCGCCCGTCCTCGCGGAACACGGGCGCGAGCTCCGCAAGCGCCGCCGGTGAGGTGTCCGGGCGGATGCCCTGGTCGCGGGTGACGGTCGCGATGGCGCCGTCGATGAGGATGGCGAGTTGCGTCGCCAGCAGGTCGGGCGCTGGCAAGCCGAGATTCACCAGCAGGTCGTGGAACCAGGCTTGCCGCCCCAGCTTGAATTCGAGCGCCACCGCCTTGGCCTCGTGTTCGCCATCGCCCAGTTCGGCGACGGCGTTCACGAACGGGCAACCGCGAAACTCCCGCGTACCGAAACTGCGTTCCAGCCTGTCGAAGGAGCGCAGGATCAGATCGGCCGGTTCGCGTTCCGACGGCGGCGTCGGAACGTTGCGGCGCGCGAGATAGGCGACGATCAGCGCGTCCTTCGACGGGAAGTGGTTGTAGAGCGTGCGCTTGCTGATGCCGATCTCGGCCGCGATCGTGTCGACGCCGACGGCGCGGATGCCCTGGCTGTAGAACAGCCGGTCAGCGGTCTCGAGGATCCGCACTTTCATCGGCGTCTTGGGCATCTTCCGCATAGTGCACAGATCTGTGTAATTTTGCATTGACGGCAGGGCTT
>CALMEC010000049.1 GCA_937862675.1 uncultured Actinomycetes bacterium | reverse complement strand
GACGGACGGTATTCGCCCGCCGTCGGAGCCGGCCGCACGCTCTTCATCGTGGGACGGACGAGCCTCAGTGCGTATCGGGCGCCGTAAGCTCCTCCTCATCGCGGGCGCGGCGGTCCTCCTCGTCCTGATCGGGGTGCTCCTGGCCTGGCGGTTCACCGGCGGAGGAGGGGACGTCCAGGGATCGACGACCGGCTTCGTCGCCACCGACTCGGCACCGCCCCGGCCGCGCGGCGCATGGCCCGAGTACGGCCACGACGCCGCACGCACACGTGCCGACACCGTGCTCACCAACCTGCGCCCGCCGTATCGCCGCCTGTGGACCCACGACACCGGGTCGCTCATGGAGTTCCCGCCGGTCATCGTCGACGACCGTGTCATCGGCGGCGCGAACGACGGTCACACGTTCGCCCTGGACCTCCGCACCGGCCGCCGGCTGTGGCGCACCCAGGTCCAGGGGCTCATCGCCTCCAGCCCGGCGGTCGCAGACGACGTCGCCTACTTCACCACCACCAAGGGGCGCCTCGTCGCGCTCCGCGCATCCACCGGGGAGCGCATCTGGGTGCGGACGCTGGGTCGCTCCAGCGAGTCGTCACCGCTCGTCATCGACGGATCCGTCTACGTCGGGACGCTGGACCATGACGTCATGCGGCTGGACGCCCGCACGGGGCGCCGCATCTGGACCGCGAAGACCGGTGGTGACGTGAAGTCCAGCCTGGCCGAGTCGGGTCCCAACGTGATCGCGTCGGACTACGCCGGCGAGATCCGGGCGTTCGCCAAGTCCGACGGCAGAGTCGTCTGGACGCGGCAGAGCCCGTCGGAGCGATTCAAGGGTCCCGGACGGTTCTACGCCGGACCCGCCGTCGCACACGGTCGTGTCTACACCGGCAACATCAACGGCAAGATCGTGGCGCTGCAGGCCGACACCGGATCCGTGGCGTGGGTGCACACCCTCGACGACTACGTCTATTCGAGCGCCGCCGTGGCCAACCGCACCGTCTACGTCGGAAGTTACGACCACCACCTCCACGCACTCGACGCCGTCACCGGCAAGGAGCGGTGGAGCTTCGACACCGGTGAGCGCATCAGCGGCTCGGCGACGGTGATCGGGGACATCGTCTACGTCTCGACGCTCGCGCCCAAGGGCGCCCTGGGCGTCACCTACGGCCTGGATGCGCGCACCGGGAAGCGGTTGTGGACCTTCCCCGACGGCCGGTACACCTCCGCCGTCGCGGTCGACGACACCCTCGTCGTCGTCGGCCGGACCACGCTGTACGGGTTCACGCCCCGGTGAAACAGGGGGCCGTCGCCCGCGCCGCGGTCATCGTGGCGATCTTCAGCCTGCTGTCCCGCGTCCTCGGATTCGCGCGCGAGGCGGTGCTGTCGCGTGTGTTCGGCACGACCGGGGTGGGCGGCGCCCAGGCGGACGCCTACACCAACTCGCTGTTCATCGTGAACACCGTCGCGGCCGTTCTCCTGTACGCGCTGGTCACCATCGTGATCCCCGCCTTCGAGCACGAGCGTCGTGATCGGGGCGAGGGATCGGCCTGGTCGCTCCTCTGGGCCATCACCACCTGGGTGTGCATCGGGCTCACGGCCGTCGGCGCCTTCATGGCGATCTGGCCGGAGGCCGTCACGGCGCTGTTCCCCATGTCCGACGAGGGCAGCCGGACGATGACCGAGCTGGTCCGGATCATGTCGGCCGGCCTGGTCCTCCAGGGCATCTCCGCGCAGCTCGCGGCTGTCCTCCAGTCGCAGCGGGCGTTCGTCGGCCCGGCCGCCGTCGGCGTCGCGTTCAACCTCGGCATCATCGTCTGTCTCGCGATCGGCGGCGGGACCATCCGCTCCGCCTCATGGGGCGTCGTCGTCGGCGCCGCGGCGCAGGTCGTGTTCCAGATCCCCCAGCTCGTCATGGTCCTGCGGCGCTATCACGGCGGACGCCCGGCGCTCCGCCATCCACGGCTGCGGCAGGTGATGATGCTCGCCATCCCCGTCCTGGCGGCGTCGATCCTCCAGCAGATCAACGGCTACACCGACAAGATCTTCGCGGGCCTCCTCCACGAGAGCGGGCGCAACGCCGCGCTCAACTGGGCCAACCAGGCCGGCCAGGCACCGCGGGCCATGCTCCTGGTCCCGCTCCTCACCCCGCTGTTCCCGGCCATCGCCCGTCTCGTGGCCGAGAACCGGCGGACGGAGACCGCGCGGGCCTTCCGCCGCGCGGCGGACGTCATGGGGCTGGTGTCGCTGCCGATCACGATCCTGCTCCTGATCTACCCGCACGAGATCTCACGCGTCATGTTCGGTGGCTCACAGTGCCGAGCGGACTGCGTGTCGGACATCGCGGCACCCCTCCGCTTCTACGCCATCGGGATCTGGGCGGCGTTCATCGGCTATCTCCACAACCGGATGCTCTCGGCCATGAACCTGACGCGGGACATCATGAACGCGACGGTCGTCACGGTGGTCGTCACCATCGCACTCGACGCCGCGCTCATCTTCCCGATGGGGATCTCCGGTCTCGCCCTCGCGACGTCGATCGGCGTGATCATCAACATGATCCAGACCGGATGGATGGTGCGCCGCAACCTCCGCGAACTCGGCGTGCGCAGCCTGGTGGCCGAGCAGGCACGGATGGCCACGGCGGCGGCGATCGGCGGCGTCGTGGCGATCGCCGCCAACCCGCTCCTGCCGACGCACGCCGGGGGGACCCTGCTCCACACGTTGGGCGGGATGGCGGCGAAGAGCCTCCTCGGCCTGATCGCGTTCATCGTGGTCGTCCGCTCGATCGCGCCGACGGCGGCCCGGGAGGGCGGCAACGCCCTCCGGTCCGTGGTGGGACGCCGACGCTGATGTCCGGTCGCGTCAAGGTCGGCGTCGTCCTCGCGGGAATCGTGGCCGTCGGCCTGATCGCGCGCATCGCAGGATTCGTGGGAGCCTCGTTCGCGTGGGGATCGGACGAGTCCCGCTTCATCGCGCTCGTCCAGAACATGTCCAACGGGTTCTTCCCGACCGGGCCGTCGGAGTGGTTCGGCACCCGCCTGTTCATGCTGGCACCGCCCGCGGGGATCTTCCGCCTGGCGGGCTCCGGCGACTACCAGGTGGCGGTCTGGCCGACCATCTGGTCGCTCGTCGGCATCGTGGCCGCATACCTGCTGGGACGCGACCTCGCGTCGAACCGGGTCGGTCTCACCGCGGCCGCGGTGGTGGCGCTCACCCCGATCGAGACCCGCCTCGGTACCGTGCTCCGCCCGGACGCCATCGTCCCGGCCCTGATCGCGCTGGCCGTGTGGTGCGGCGTGCGCGCCGGCCGTCCGGACGCCAGCCGCTGGTGGGCGTTCGGCGCGGGCCTGTCCCTGGGCGCCGGCTGGTCGGTGCGCGAGAACGCGCTGATCCTGGCCCCGATCGTCCTGGTCGCCGGGTGGGCGGGCCTTCGGCGCGGGATCCTGCCGGCCATCGGAGGCCTGGCCGTCATGCCGGCCGTCGCCGCCGTCGTCTTCGCGATCGGGTCCGGCACGCCGCTCTCGCCCCTGGTCGGAGCGGGCACGGAGGGCGTGTTCCGCAACCCGCTCCAGGCATGGAGCTGGGACGACTCCTACACGTCCATGGTCATCGACGGCGCATTCGACCGGAAGAGCCTGGTCTTCCTGGCGGGCCCGGTTCTGCTCGTGGCCGTCGTCCTCCTCGTCGCACGACGGGACCGGCGGGCATTCATCCCCGGGCTCTGGTTCGGGCTCGCCGCCGTCTATCTCGAGTTCGGCACGCTGATCAACCTGGCGAAGCCCAACCGGTACCTCACCCTGCTGACGATCCCGGCCGCGTTGCTCATCGCGCTCGCCGTGGACGGACGACTGACCTGGATCGCCCCGGCCGTCGCGGCCGTCGCGGCGATATGGGTATTGTGGACCGTCCCTGCCCGTGACCTGCGCGGCGACGATGTCGCGCTGTTCGCGCGTGTCTCGGATCGCCTGTCGACGTTGCCGGAGGGACCGGTCATCACCGAGAGCTACACCTGGCTCGCAAAGCTGGACACCTATCGCGCCCGCCATCGCCTGACGATCCCGAAGGTCGAGGATCCCGAGTTCGTGTCGCCGGAGCGTGCCCGTGAGCTGCGGATGATGGACCCGCTGCCCGACCCGGCCCGCGCGCGCGGCGGCTATGTCATCACGGGCCCCGTCCACCCGCGGACGGGATGGCCGCGTAACTGGAACGTCTTCCTCGACCACTACCGGCGGGTCGTCCCGCCGACCTCACGGCTCACTCTCGCCGCCGACCTGGGGCGCGCCCGCATCTGGCGCTGGGAGGCACCGTGATCGGAGTGGTCATCCCGGCGCTCAACGAGTCGCCGACCATCGGAGCCGTCGTCGAACGGACGATCGCCACCATCCCGGATGCCATCGTCGTGGTCGTGGACGACGCCTCGGACGACGGCACGGACCGGATCGCACGGGAGGCGGGCGCCCGGGTCATCGTCAACCGGCAGTCGCTCGGCTACGCCGGTGCGCTCTGCGCGGGATACCGGGCCGTCATCGACGCGGGGGCCGAGCGGATCCTCCAGCTCGATGCCGACGGCCAGCACACACCGGAGGAGCTCCCGGGCCTCCTGGCGGGTCTCGACGACCACGACCTGGTGATCGGCTCGCGGTTCCTGGGCGCCGGATATCCGATGTCGACCGCCCGTCGCGTCGGCATCGAGGCCACTCGGTTCATGGCCCGCCTCTTCGGCGTGAAGGTGACGGATCCCACGTCGGGCATCCGCGCGATGCGCCTGTCGGTGGCGCGGCCGCTGGCCGAGTCGGGCTATCCCGACGGCCTCACCGAGTCCACCTTCCTGATCTGGGTCGCACGCCGGGGCCTCTCCATCGCGGAGGTGCCGGTCACCATGCGCCCGGCTCCCGGCTCCCAGTCCATGCACGACGGGATGGCAGGCATCATGCATTTCGGCCGCATCGTACGGTCCACCCTGGGATTCGCCCTACGTCGAGGAGAACGCTGACCGCATGTCCGACACGACCTGTCTCATCACCGGCGGCGCCGGCTTTCTCGGCTCGCACCTGTGCGATCGCCTCATGGCCGAGGGAAGCCGCGTCATCTGCGTGGACAACCTCGACACCGGTTCGCTCGAGAACATCAGCCACATCCGCGATCCGCGCTTCGAGTTCCTGCAGCACGACATGGTGGGGCACCTGGAGTTCCCGGACCGCGTGGACGAGGTGTACCACCTGGCCTCGCCCGCCAGTCCCATCGACTATCTGCGCCTGCCGCTGCACACCCTGAAGGTCGGCTCGTACGGGACGCACAACGCGCTGGGGCTCGCAAAGCGTCACCGGGCCCGCTTCATACTCGCGTCCACCAGCGAGGTCTACGGCGACCCGCAGGTCCACCCGCAGCCCGAGAGCTACTGGGGGCACGTCAACCCGATCGGTCCCCGCGGCGTGTATGACGAGGCCAAGCGGTACGCCGAGGCGCTCACCATGGCCTATCGCCGCCAGCAGGGCGTCGACACGAAGATCGTCCGCATCTTCAACACCTACGGACCGCGGATGCGTCCCAACGACGGCCGTGCGGTGCCCACGTTCCTGCGCCAGGCCCTCACCGACAAGCCGCTGACGGTGTTCGGCGACGGCAGCCA
>CALMEC010000048.1 GCA_937862675.1 uncultured Actinomycetes bacterium | reverse complement strand
GGGTTGCGGCGGGAGCCCGGAAGAGCACGGACGTCGACCAGCCGGGTCACGCCGGCGCCGCGCAGGAGGTCGATGAACTCGTCGATCGGGTGCGTGGAGTGCCCCACGGTGAGGACCCGTGGCGATCCCTCCCCCGGTGCGGCGAGGTTCATCGTGGCTGCCGTCCGACGCCCGCCAGCGCATCGGCTGCGCGGACGAGCGCGAGGTGTGAGAAGGCCTGCGGGAAGTTCCCGATCTGACGCCCCTCGACCGGGTCGTACTCCTCGGAGAGGAGACCCAGATCGTTCGCGAACGAACACAGGCGGCGCATGAGCGCATGCGCCTCGTCGACACGTCCCGAGCCGGCGTACTGCTCCACCAGCCAGAACGAGCAGGCCAGAAAGGGATGCTCATGCCCCGGGAGCCCGTCGACGCCGGTGTCGGTGCGATAGCGGAGGACAAGCCCGTCGCACATGAGGGTCTCCTCGATGCGCTCGACGGTCGCCAGCATGCGCGGATCGTCGGCGGCGCAATATCCGACCTGCGGGAGCAGGAGCAGCGAGGCGTCCACCTCGTCGGTCCCGTAGTACTGGGTGAAATGACCGTTGGCGACACCCAGCCGATCGATCTCGTCGCGGACGCGCTGCCGCAGTCGGCGCCACCGCTGCACCGGCCCGTCGAGTCCGTGGTCCTCCACGGCGCGGACGGCGCGGTCGAAGGTCGCCCAGATCATGACGCGGGAGTGGGTGAACCGGTGCGGACGGCCGCGGATCTCCCAGATGCCGTTGTCCGGCCGGTCCAGTTGCCCGGCGGCGTAGTGGACGAGCTCGATCTCGAGCGGCCACGAGAACGCCGACTCCGTGAGCCCGGCCTTCCGGGCGGCGGAGAGGGTGACGAGCACCTCGCCCACGACGTCGGCCTGATACTGCAGCGCGGCCTCGTTGCCGATTCGCACCGGCTGCGAGCCGGCGTACCCGGCCAGGTGCGGCAGCTCGCATTCCACGAGGTTCCGTTCGCCGGCGAGGCCGTACATGATCTGCAGGTCGGCGGGATCCCCGGCCACCGCGCGCAGGAGCCAGGTCCTCCAGCCCTCCGCGAGATTGACGAAGCCGTGCTCCAGCAGCGCCTCCAGGGTGAGCGCGGCGTCACGGAGCCAGACGAAGCGGTAGTCCCAGTTGCGGGTCCCGCCGATCTCCTCCGGCAGCGACGTGGTGACGGCGGCGGCGATGCCTCCGGTGTCCTGGTTGGTGAGGGCGCGCAGCACGAGGAGCGAGCGCACGACCTCCGGGCGGTGGACGCCGCCGTGCTCGATCCGCCCCGCCCAGGACTGCCACCAGTGCCGCGTCTGCGTCAGAGCCCGCCCGATGTCCAGCCGGTCCGGTGGAGGACGGAAGGAGGGGAACCAGGTCAGCGTCATGTCGACGGTCTGGCCGGCCGCGACGGGGAACGTGGCCGTGTGCCGGTGATCGGCCGCGTGCAGGCGGACGCCGCGGATCGCCACCGCGTCGGGACCGGCCATCGCGATCACCTCCGGCGCGTCGCGGGTTCCCGTCTGGCGCACCCACGGTATCGCCCTCGCGTAGTCGAAACGGATCCGCAGATCGACGTCGAACTCCACCGTCCCCGACACCCCCACCACCCGGCGCACGACGTCGGTGCGATCGACCGTCACCCGCGGGTCCGGGTCGATCGGCATGAAGTCGTGCACCTCCGCGACACCGGTCGACGTCTCCCACCGCGTGACGAGGACGAACGTATTATCGTCGTAGTAACGCGTCGCCGGCACCCCCTCCTCCGCCGGTCGCAGCGCCCACGAACCGTCGTCCGCATCGCCGAGGAGGGCAGCGAACACCGATGCGGAATCCAGTCGCGGAAGGCACAGCCAGTCGATGCGGCCCTCACGGGAGATGAGCGCGGCGGTGCGGCAGTCGCTGAGCACCGCGTAGTCCGCAATCGGAGTCGCCACACCGGCAATGCTGGCACGTCCCCGGCGATCACGCGCGACAGGCCGTCGGGCATCGCACGGCGGCGACGGCGGGATCGGTGGCGCGCCGCGCGGCCGCGCCACCCTCGGTCAGATGGCGAGAGTGCTCAACGGCACCGCCAGCGCCGCGCAGAGAAGGCCGGCGACGGCCAGCTTCCACGGCGAGATGCGCACCCCCGCCGATCGGCAGCGCTGAAGCCACAGAAGGGTCGCGAGAGACGCCCACGGGGTCACCAGGGGACCCACGTTCACCCCCACCAGGAGCGCGGCCAGGCGATGCGGCGAGTCCCCCGCCATCGGTTCCAGCGCGAGATACGCCGGGATGTTGTTGACGACGTTGGCCATGCCGGCCCCGGCGCCCGCCAGGGGGAGGAGATCGCTGCGGGAGTCACCACCCGCGAGTCCGCGCAGCCACTCGTCGAGTCCCTGCGCGTGGATGATCGCCACCAGCAACGAGACCGCCACGAAGCCCCCGGCCATGAGCCAGGGGAGCGGCAGACCGCGCAGCAGTCCGGGTGATCGCACGGCGAAGGCGGCGAGCAGGACGAGTGCGCCGGCACTGGCGACGATCCACGCCGGAAACCCGATCGCGAAGAGCGGACCGACGATCGCGCAGACGACGAGACCGAGCACGAGGAGGGGGCGATCGCCGTCATCGGGCGGCTCGTCGGGCGAGTACCGGCCTCGGAGGGTCCGGCGCGACAGGGCCCACAGGACCAGGACGGTCACGATGATCGCCACCAGCGCCGGCCGCCACATGAGCGCGACGTAGTCCGCGTGCGACCTCCCGGCACGCTCGAACGTGTGGAGCGCCAGCAGGTTCGTGAGGTTGGACACCGGAAGGAGGAGCGACGCCGTGTTCGCCAGCCAGAGGGTCGTGAGTGCGAAGGGCAGCGGCGACACCCCGATCTGCCGGGCCAGGGCGATGCCGACCGGAGTGAGAAGCACTGCCGTGGTGTCGAGTGACAGGAAGATCGTGCTGAGCGTGGCCGTCAGCGCGAAGAGCAGCCAGACACCGAGTACGTGCCCCCGCCCGGCCCGGGCCACCCAGTGCCCGGCAAGGTGGAAGACGCCCGCACGCTCCGCCAGCTCGGCGACCACGGTGATGGCGAGGAGAAAGACGACGATCGGCCAGAGACGGCCGAGGACGTCCGAGAACTCAGCGCCGCTCACCGGCATCACCGGACGAGGGGCGGCGGAGACGGTTCACGGGGCCGCCGTGCCTCGTCGTCCTCGTAGATTCGTCGTTATGACGTTTATCGTGGTGACATCGGCGCCAACCCCCATCGCCACCCCGGTGACGACGAACGTCGCCATCCGCGTCACGCTCCCGGCAGGTTGATCACGCCCAGCTGGACCATCATTCCCAGGTCGTCCCGGGTGGCCCAGTGCTCCGACGACTTGCCGTCACGGACGCGCAGCATGTGCATCTGCTGCACCTTGAACGGCCGGCCCGTCGGCGGGATCCCCAGGAGTGTGCCCGTGTGGACTCCGGACAGCTCCGCACGGTAGGCGACCATGTCGCCGTCCGCGAGGACGTCGAGCACCTCCATGTGCATGTCGGAGAAGGCGTCGTGCAGCCGCTGCATGCGGATGCGGAACCCCTCGTATCCGGGGTCCTCTCCCTCCCACGCCTCGTGGTTGACGAAGTCCTCGGTGACGAACTCCCGGATCCGGTCCAGCTCACCGCGGTTGAACAGCGCCTCCACGCGGTCGATCGCGAATTGCCTCATCTGCTGTGCGTCCATGACGACAGCGTATCGGCGGGCGGACGTGGAAGGGGCGGAACGGTGCCCTCAGTGGGTGATGCGCCCCGCCAGCTCCGACATCGACGCCTCGATCACGTCGTCCTTGGACTGGAGGATCCGGACGTGGGTCATGACGGTGTCGGCGCCCGCCGTGAAGCAGGCGTCGTGCAGGTCGCGCATGAGTGCCCAGAGCCGGTCGGCCGGCCCCTGCACCGTCGTGCCGAGCGCGCCGACCTCGTACTCCAGCCCGCTCTGCTCGATGACACGGATCGCGCCCTCGACGCAGACGTACCGGCCGTTCTCGTCGCCCAGGGGTGTGGGCGCGACGTGGACGTGGATCAGCATGTGACCGCTCCCTCCGCTCGCATTACCGAGATCAGGTTCCTGGGTCGTCCGCCTCGATCGGCGGATCTCAGCCCGTGCGGGCCCCCCAGCGGATGCCGGACCATCCTACGTCGTACGGCACCGTCGCACAGGTCGGCCTCACCGATCCGGCGGGCCATCTCCCGGAGGCGCGGCTACTCGGGTTTGCGTGCCAGCGCGAAGAGCTTCATGAACTCGTAGCGCCAGCCGCGCGGCCCCGAGCGCCCGCCGTGCGGCCTCCCCCGCGCGCTGCACCCGGCGCGCGGCGTCCTCCACGAAGGGGTGATGGGCGCGCAGCGCCTCCCAGGCCGCGTCGGGCACCAGGGCGTCGATGCCCGGCCCCGCGGGCAGCAGGCCCTCGGCGGCGCCGCAGACCACTACCCGCGTGAAGCGCAGCCCGGCGGCGGCGCGGTGGTCGGCCACCAGCACGCCCTCCCCGAAGCGCCCCTCGCGGATCGCGGCGGCCTCGAGGTTCACGCGCAGCGCCCGCTGGAAGCTCGCGAGCGTGAACGCGCCGCCCACCGCGTCGACCGTCCCGAGCCGCTCGACCTCGGCGAGCACCTCGGCGGTGCCCACGGCGGCGGGGTCGAGGTAGCCGGCCACGATGGCGCGGAAGCGGGTGAGGAACGCGGACGCCGGCTGCTCGGGGCGCAGCTCCTGCAGGCGCCTCCAGAGCGTCTCGACCACGCCGAGCAGCTCGATCGCCTGGGCGAGCGTGACCGGGTTGGCCGGGTTGGCCGGGACGAGCTTGCAGATGCGGTCGACGAGACCGAACGGGAGGCCGAGCACACGGCCGAGCGCATGGATCGGATTCAGCGCCGGGCCGCCGAACAGGCCCGAATGCAGGTCGCGATTGGGGCCGGTGACGGTGACTTCTTCCAGCACAAGGCCGCGCAGCATCGTCGTGATCGCGGGCGTCGTCATGTCCCACATGTCGGTGTCGCAGACGAGCGCAACGTCGGCTTTCAGTTCTTTCTTATGCTTGTCGAGGAAGGGCTTGAGCGACGGGCTGCCGGTTTCCTCCTCGCCTTCCAGCATCACGGTGACGGAGAGCGGCAACTTGCCCTCGGCCTTGATGTACGCCCGGCAGGCCTCGATGAAAGTCATCAGCTGGCCCTTGTCGTCGGCGGTGCCGCGGCCGACGATGCGCTTGATGCCGCCTTCCTCGACCATGCGCGGCTCGAACGGCGGCGACTTCCACATCTCGAGCGGATCGGGCGGCTGCACGTCGTAGTGACCGTAGAACAGGACATGCGGCTTGCCGCTGCCGGCGTCGTAATGGCCAATCACCATCGGCAAGCCGTTGGTAGGTCGGACATCGGCCTTGAAGCCGAGATCGGCCAGTTCGCGCGCGAGCCACGCCGCCGCCTGCTCGCAATCGTTGCGGTGGGCGGGATCGGTCGAGATGCTCGGAATCTTCAGGAGCGCATAGAGCCGCTCGAGGCTTTGATCGAGCCCGCCGTCGAGCGTATCGAGGACTTTATCGAGGCTAAGGTCGTTCAGATTGCTGCCGGCCACGGTGCCGCTTCCTTCCACGCCGTTCCCGCCTAGTGCTCCGAAGCATCGAAGCCAGGAGATCCGCCCTGGCGATGAATGCGGCGGGCCCGCCGCAGGATCGAACCGATCCGGCGATAGAGCAAGCGCGGCGCGACGGGCACCGCCACCACCGCCCGATAGCCCGCATTATGGGCCTCATGCACCATGGCGCGGGACGTATCCCCGGAGAGCAGGATGCCCGGGGTGCCGTCGCCGATCAGCGGGTCGTAATAGGTGACCTCCACCCCGTAACGGCGCAGCACGTTTTCGCAGAACCGACGGGTCGGGCGGTAAACGCTGTCGGTGACGAGCAGAT
>CALMEC010000047.1 GCA_937862675.1 uncultured Actinomycetes bacterium | reverse complement strand
GCAGTTCGGCCGGAATCGCGCCGCAGTTGATCGCGACGAACGGCTTGGCGTGGCGCGGGCTGGCGCGGTGGATGGCGCGCGCCAGCAGTTCCTTGCCGGTGCCCGATTCGCCGCGGATCAGCAAGGAGGCCTCGCTCTGCGCGGTCAGCCGGGCCTCGGCCAGTAGCGTGTCCAGTGCCGGACTGGCGGCGACGATCTCGCTGCGCCATTCGTCGTCGCCCGCATCGGCGCGGCTGCCGGTCAGCCGGGTGGCGCGCTTCAGCAGGTCGATCAGGGTGGGGGCGTCGTAGGGCTTGGTCAGGTAACCGAACAGCCCCATCTGGGTCGCGGCCACCGCGTCGGGGATGGTGCCGTGCGCGGTCAGCACGATCACCGGCAGCGCCGGGTCGCGCGCATGGATGGCGCGAAACAGGGCCATGCCGTCCATGCCGGCCACGATGACCGTGGCGTCGGTCCCCTTCGGATAGATCGCGGGTGACGCCGCCATGAGCTTGCCCCTCTGGGTGCTCCTGATGGACCACCGGGGCCGCTGGGGCCGCCGGGCCGGCGGGTTCACGTCGTAGGCGAAGACGGTCCCGACGTTGTTCGCGAACACGGCGGTGCCCTGCCACACGACGGGGGGGAACTCGATGAGGGCCTTACCGGTGTGCTCCCAGACCGGCTTCTGGCCGGCCCGGGGCGGGGGGGGGGTGAGCTTCGGGTTGAACCGCGTGCGGCGGGTGTTGTCGCCGTACTGGGGGCTCTGGAGGGCCGGGTCGTACAGGTCGACCACGACGCGCCTCGGCGTGGCGGACGTGATCGCCTGGAAGCGTTCGCCGTACGGCGGGTACCGCACGTAGACGCCGGTGGCGCCGTCGGGGATCGGGAATCCGCCGCCGGCGTAGGTGATCACCGGCCCGACCTCTGAGGGCGGGTAGACCGGGGCGACCGTGGCCCGGTCGATGGCGGCCCCGGTGTCACCGTTGCGGACGACCGCGATCCGCGACTCCGCGGCCGGCGGCGGTGCCGGTGACGTCTCCGACGTGGTCACGTCGGAGGAACCGCCCGAGCCGCAGCCGGCGACGACGAGAGCCGCGACCCCGAGGGCGCAGGTCCAGCGTTTAGCGGTCGGCCTCAGCGGGGCTTCCCTTCCAGACGAGCGCGACGATCGCGCCCAGCACGAGACCGATGAATGCGCCGAAGAGCGTGGTGATGATCCGCGAGCGCGGGGTGGACGAGGCCGACACGGTCTCCGCACGCGACACGATGCTGGGCGCGAACTGCTGCTGGGTGGCCGCCCCGATCACGGCGTCGTTGGCGGCGCGCAGGTTGTCCTGCAGGTTGCCCTGCAGCGCGACGAGGGCGCTGTCCGATCCGCCCTGTCGGCTGAGGCGGTTGATGTCCGCCTGGCTCTGCGCGACGCGGGCGCGGGCGTCCTTCTCCTGAGTCTTCCAGGCCGTGAGGATGCGGTCGTACGTCCCCTGGACTGCCCCCAGCGCCGTCTCGGCATAGGCGTTGGCGCCCGAGATGGCCGTCTTCTTGTTCTTGTCGGTGAACGTGAGGATCGCGACCGTCGGCTGGTTGCCGCCGGCGGCCCCGGGGACCCGGTCCACGGTGGCGCTGATGCCGTCGCGCACCCGCTGCAGCTTGATGCCGCTTCGCTCGGCGGTCCCCGCCACCATCTCGTCCCCCTTGAGGGTCCGGACGGCCGTGACCGGCGTGGTCCAGGGCGTCGACATGGGCTGGCCCGAGCTGTTCGTCTGGATGCCCATGTAGACGAGGCTCTCGGCGGAGTACTTGACCGGTCGCGTCAGGCTGACGACGAGTGCGATGAGCGCGACGGAGACCGCTCCGATGATGAGTGCCCACCGGCCGGCGGCGAACACGCGGAAGTAGTCGCGAAGGGTGACGTCACGCGTCTGCATCGGGCAAACCTATCGTTCGTTGGGGAGGGTCCGAAGCCCTGAGGGTGTGCGCTGCAGGATGATCTCGGAGAGGAATCGGCTGAGCACGATACCCGGGGTGTGCTGCCCGACCCGCGACTCCGGGTCCTCACCTGCGGCCATCCGCACGATGAGTTCGGGATAGCGCCCTCCGGCCGCGAGGGGGAGCGGGAAGCCGCCGCCGAAGCGGGTGTTGATGTCGGTGATCCCCTGGATCTCGTCGCCCTTCCGGAAACACTGGACGGTGGACGGGCCCACCAGGCCGAGGGTCTCGATCGTCCGGACCGCGAGATCGACCAGCTGGGGGTCGTCGAGGGTCTCGCCCTTGTGCTGCTCGCCGCCCTTCGCCTGCAGCATCGCGCGGGGGATCGCGCCGAGGGCGCGGCCGTCGAGGCTGCCGAGGCAGTCGATCGAGAACTCCGTGCCGTCCAGCGCCTGCTGGTAGACGCTCTCCAGCGGTGAGCGCCTCTCGTAGAAGGCGAGCTCCTCGGCGTCCTCGGCGCGGTAGATGTGCCGGGCCGCGAAGCCCATCCGCGGCTTCAGCATGATCGGGAAGGTCAGGTCGGCGGGATCGGTCGCGTCCGCCAGCCAGGTGGGCGGGGACGGGAGGCCGGCCTCCGTCAGCATCAGGTGGCAGTCCCACTTGTCCTGGCATCCGCGCGCGACCTCCGGCGTGGGGAGGAAGACCACGGTGCCGGCGTCCCGCAGCTCCGGCGCGAGCGTCGCGAGGATCACCGGGTCCAGGTCCGAGACCGGGAGGACGGCGGTGATGCCGTTGGCGGCGCATCCGGAGACGATGGCGTCGGCGTAGCCGGGGTCGTCCACCATGGGGACGTCGACCGCGCCGTCGGCGATGTGCACCGTCGGTGAGATGTCACCCGCGTCGGCCACGAACACGCGGCCGTGGTGGGGTCCGCGTGCGAGGACGTCCTGGAAGGCCCGGACCATGTCGACGCGGGCTCCCGAACAGGTGAGCAGGACGTTCACTTCGGCGATGGCGGTGTCTCCTCGTCGTCGGCGTCACGTGGGGGGAGGTCGAAGCCCCCGGTCTCGCCCCGGTAGGTGTCCGCCGGGCGGACGAGGACCACGACGGTGCGCAGCATGATCATGAGGTCCCCGATCACGCTCCAGTCGCGGATGTACTCCAGGTCGATGGCGATGCGCTCGGACCAGGGGAGCGCGGCCCGGCCGCGCACCTGGGCGAGGCCGGTGAGGCCCGGCCGCGCGGTGAGGCGCCCGCGCTGCTCGGGCGTGTAGTGCGCGAGCTGGGACGGGACGGTCGGGCGCGGCCCGACGATGCTCATGTCGCCGCGGATGACGTTGATGAGCTGCGGGAGCTCGTCCAGCGAGAGGCGTCGCAGAGTGGCGCCCAGCGGGGTGATGCGGTCGTCGCCGGCGTCGACCGCCAGTCCGCTGCCCATCCGTTCGGCGCCGTCCACCATCGTCCGGAACTTGAGGACCTGGAAGTCCTTCCCGTTCAGTCCGGCGCGCGTCTGGCGGAAGATCGCCGGTCCGGGCGAGTCGCGGCGGACCATGATCGCGATCACGATCATGACCGGGGCGAGGAGGATCGTCATCGGGACGGCGATGGCCAGATCCATGATCCGCTTGACGCGTCCTCCGAGGGGCGGCGTCGTATCGCTGGGGGCAGGGGTCACGGCCCTCAATCCTCGCACACCGGTGCGGGCATCACCGACCGGCGACCCGCTCGACGATGTCGGTGAACCGGGCGGCCAGGACGCCGCGGTCGTAGTGCTCCTCCACGTATCGCCGCCCCGCCTCCCCGAGGCGTTCGCGCAGGGCGGGATCGGCGGCCAGCTGGGCCACGGCGTCGGCCATGGAGGCCGGGTCCTCCGGGCTGATGGCCACGCCGCACTCGGCCCGGTGGACCAGCCGGGACAGCTCGCCCGGCGGCACGGCCGCCACGATCGGCCGCGCGGCGCCCATGTAGTCGAAGGTCTTGTTGGGGAGTGCGCCCGCGAACAGCGGGTTGTCCTGATAGGGCAGCAGGCACACGTCGGCCCGCCGCAGCCAGGCGGGGACCTCGCTCTTCGGCACGGGGTCGACGAACGTCACGTTGGGGAGGTCCAGGCGGGACGCCATCTCGCGGAGCGCCGGCTTCCGGTCTCCTCCACCCACCAGGACGAAGCGCACGCGGGGGTCGTCGCGCAGCGCATCCGCGGCACGGAGCACGGTCTCCAGGGAGCTGTAGGTGCCGTGGGCGCCCACGTACATCGCGCAGACGACGTCGTCGGGGATCGGGAGGACGGGCGTCTCCGCCGCCTCGGGAGCGGGATCCACCCCGTTCGTGATCACGCTCACACGGGATGCCGGGACGCCCTTGGCGATGACGCCGTCGCGGATGCCCTCGGTCAGTGCGATGACGTGGCGTGCGCGCCGGTAGCAGAACCGTTCCAGGGCGCCGGCGATGCGCGCGAACGCCCCGCCCTCCTTCACGAGTCCCATCGCGATCGCCGACTCCGGCCACAGGTCGCGCACCTCGAGGACGAAGGGCACCCGCTTCACGAGGGCGACCACGGCGGCCCCGGCGGAGGCCGGCAGGGACGGGGAGGAGGCGACGATCACCCGGGGCCGGCGGACGCGGAAGGCCGCGATGGTGGCCCACCAGGCGAAGCTGAGGTAGTTGGACAGACGCGAGCGGAGGTCGCGCCCGTACCCCGGCGTCGAGTACGTGCGCCACATGGTCAGCCCGTCCTCGGACTCGCGGACGATCCGCTTGCCGCGGTACGCCTCCGGGATCGTGCGCTCCTTGTGCTGGACGAACGACGTGATGACGTTGACGTCGTGGCCGCGCGCGGCGAGCGCCCGGGTGTGGTGCCAGTGGCGCACGCCGCCGGGCTGGTCCCCGCGGACGAAGTACTGGGAGACGTAGACGACCTTCACGAAGCCCTCCGGCCGGTGAGACGCGCGTAGAGATCGACCAGCTTGGCGGCCTCGTGCTCGAACGTCATGTGATCGAGGAACGCCCGCCGTCCGTTGGCGCCCAGTGCCGCTGCCCGCTCCGGGGCGTCCAGGAGATCCGACAGCGCGCGGGCGTGGGCGGCGGGATCGGCGGCGGGCACGATGCACCCGGCGTCCGCCTGGCGGACGATCGTGGCGGTGCGTCGAAGGTCGCTCGCGACGAGGGGACGCCCGCAGGCCATCGCCTCCATCACCTTGGTCAGGCGACCGCGGTCGTTGTTGGGGGTGTGCTGGAGCGGCATCCACACGACGCTCCCTCGGGCGAGCACCCCGGGGACCGCGTCGTAGTCCAGCCGGCCCAGGAACTCAACGCCATCGGGCATGTCGCCGGGATCACCCGGACCCGCCAAAAGAAGCCGTGTCGTCGTCGTTGTGACGAGCGGCAGGGCCTGGCGCATGACGTCGAGCCCGCGCGACCGGTCCAGGGCGCCGACGTAGACGATCGTGCGCGGCTCGGCGGGCGGCAGGTCGGTGAAGCGTGAGACCGACGCGAAGTTCGCCACGGAGACGGCGTCGATGCCGGCGCGGGCGAACTCGAGCGCCATGTCCTCGGTCACTCCGACGACGGCGTCCAGCGTCCGGGCCAGGGTCCGCTCGCCGATGCCGACCACGGACGCGAGGGGTGTCCGCACCGGACGGGGGATCCACGGCTTGGTCCGCGTGGTCTGCGACAGGTACTCGTGGGCGTCGTACACGACCTTCGCCCGCGTGGTGGCGGCCAATGCCGCGGCGGGAACGAGGAGCTCCGGGTCGTGGATGTGGACGATGTCGGGATCGGCACGCCGCGCGCGCGCCATGAGGCGCCATCCGGCGGTGACGCGTGCGCCGCGGGACGGGCGCGGGTCGAACCCCATGACGGTGGCGTCCGCCCCGGCCGCGCGGAGTGCGGCGACCTCGCGCCGGTAGATGCGTCCGTCGTCCGGACGGTGGACGCTGGTGACGTGGACGGCGCGGATGCCGCTCAGGTCGGCGGGCGGCGGGGGCGGGGGCGGCTCGGCCCCCACGCCCACGCCCTCGTCCAT
>CALMEC010000046.1 GCA_937862675.1 uncultured Actinomycetes bacterium | reverse complement strand
CGGCATCCGCCAGATCGTCATGCCCGGCGCGCGCATCGTGATGATGGTGACCAGGAAGTTGACCGCGGTGAAGATCGAGGAGAAGCCGGCGAACTGGACGCCGACCTCGAAGAGCGTGGTGCCCGTGCCTCCCTGCGTGGCGAGCGGGACGTAGGCGGTCCATCCGGAGGAGTACCCGCCGGTCATGACGCCGAGCAGGATGAGTATTCCGGCCGGCGGCAGCATCCACATCGACAACGCGTTCAGCTTGGGGAACGCCATGTCCTTGGCGCCGATCATGATCGGCAGCACGTAGTTGGCGATACCACCGAACGCCGGGATGAGCACGAGGAAGATCATCAGCGCGGCGTGACCGGTGAAGAGGCGGTTGAAGCCCTCGCCGCTGACGATGGTCTCGCCGGACTGGGCGAGCTCGGTGCGGACCAGCTCGGCCAGCGATCCCGCCAGGATCATGAAGATGAAGACGACACCCATGTACTGGATGCCGATGACCTTGTGGTCGGTGTTCAGGCGGAAGTAGTCACGCCAGGACGTCGCACCGTGGAACGAATGGTCGTCGTAGTCGACGGTGCGGCCGGTGAGCCAGCGGAACCACCAGTCGAAACAGCCGATGCCGGCGAGGAAGCCGAGGCCGAAGCCGAGGGCCATCGTCGCGACGTAGACCTGCTCGTCCCAGAGCGGGTCCATGCCGAACAGGAACCGGAAGATGAACGGCACGGCCATGCCGATGAGGACTCCGCCGATCGTCCACCAGAGGACGCGGGCCCACCAGTGGGCGAGCGAACGGTGGTCGGTGTGGTGCGGATGCCCGCCACCCTGCGCGTGGCCGAGCGGCGTTCCGGTGCCGAGGGAGGATTCGTGTGCCATCGTTCCTTCGCTATCCCTTCACGCTGGCCTTGGCCTTGGCGGCCCATGCGTCATAGTCGGTCGGCGACATGACCACCATGCGCGAACGCATGATGCCGTGGCCGGCGCCGCAGAGCTCGGTGCAGATGATCGTGTACGAGTTGCCGGCGGTCTCCGGCTTCATCGTGAACCGCACTCTGTCGTTGGTGATACCCGGTACCGCGTCACCCTTGACGCGCGCCTCCGGCACGAAGAACGAGTGGATCACGTCCTGCGACCGCAGGGTCAGCACGATCTGGCGGTCCGCGGGCACACGGAGGATTCCGGTCTCGACGCCCAGGTCGGGGTACGTGAACGACCATGCGAACTGCTGGCCGACCACGTCGATGTTGAGGGCCCCGGGCGCGGCCTTCGCGATGTTCTCGTTCTTCACGATCACGATCGCGGCCCAGACGGCGGTGGTGCCGATGACGACCGTCGGGATCAGGGTCCAGACGATCTCGAGCAGCGTATGTCCATGGTTGGACGAGCCGTCGCGCTCATCCCCCGGCTTGGCCCGGAACCTCCAGACCGAATACAGGAGGAAGGTCATGACGACCGTGTAGACGACGATGCTGGTGTAGATCGTGAACCAGATCAGCTTGTCGACACGGTCCGCCTGAAGCGACGCGGCCGCTGGCAGCCAGTCGAAGTAGTGCGCGATGAACACGCAGATGCCACCGATGATGAGACCGATGACGATGAGCGGGATCGCGTGTTGCTTGGGGGATATTTTCGAGTCCGACACCCGGCGAGCCTACCACGCAGGCGGTCCGACTCAAGACCCCTGACACCCCTTGTATCGCTTGTCCCCGAATCACCGGGATGAGCGTCCCTGATGTCCCGGCGGACATCACATTCCGGCTGCGGAGACCCGCTCCATATGACGTCGTGACCCGCCCGTGCGGCCGCCACCCGCCACCTGTCCGGGCGGAGCGGCCGCCGGTCCCGGCGGAGGCGTCACGGCTCCGTCAGCGGGCGATCCACCCCCCGTCGACGGACAGCATCGACCCCGTCATGAAGTCGAGCCCGTCCTCGGCGAGCACGACGCACGCCTTCGCGATCTCGGGCTCGGTGCCGAAGCGCCCGATGGGGTGCTGCGCGAGGAAGAAGGCCTCTGCCGCGGCGGGGTCGTCCGCACCCGCGAACACGTCGGCGACCATCGGGGTGACGATGGTGCCCGGGCAGATCGCGTTCACGCGGACGCCCGTGCCGGCCAGCTCGAGCGCCAGCGAGCGGGTCATCTGCGCGATCGCGCCCTTGCTCGTGTTGTAGGCGGCGGCGCCGGGGCAGGCCTTCAGCCCGAGGACGGAACAGTTGTTGATGATGGCGCCGCGACCGCGCTCCAGCATGCGGGGAACCACCTCGCGCGACATGAGCCAGGTACCGCGGACGTTGACGGCCATGGTCGTGTCCCAGACCTCCGTCGACGTCTCCCAGGTCGTCGCCGCGAACAGGACGCCGGCGTTGTTGAAGAGGACGTCGACCCGGCCGAACCGGTCGAGCACCTGGGCGACCATGTCCGCGCAGTCCTGCTCGCGGGACACGTCCCCGGCGATGGGCGTCAGCGTCAGCCCGTCCGCACGTGCCTCCTCCACCACCGCGTCGAGCGCGTCCTGGTTCCGCCCGTTGATCACCACCTGCGCGCCCTCCTTGGCGAACAGGAGCGCCGTCTCACGGCCGAGCCCTTTGCTGCCGCCGGTGATGATCACGACCTTGTCGTCGAGTCGCATCGTGAACTCCTCTCGATAATGTCTCGATAGCTCGCTAATTGGAGAGGGCTACACTAACCGCCATGTCCGACGCCGGCAACGGTCCGACACCTCCCGAGGAACCGCAGCGGCCGAGCACCGTCGCCGAGCTGCTCCTGGCCGGAGGGGACCTCGGCCACCTCCTGGAGCGGCTCGTCCGCCGCCGCTCGGACCTCAGCCTGGCGCAGTTCAACGCCCTGCGCGTACTGAAGGGGCGGGAGCCCGGCACCGCCCAGGCGTCGGATCTGACGCGTGCGCTCCGTGTCAGCTCCGCGTATGCGACCACCCTCCTGCAGCAGCTCGACCGGCGTGGCCTGATCGAGCGGGACGACGACGCCACCGATCGCCGCCGACGGCCCGTCCGCCTGACGGCGGCCGGCCAGACCGCGTTGGAGGAGGCGCTGCCCGCACTGACCCAGCTGGAGGAGCGGCTGGCCGGTGCCCTGGGGGATGAGCACGCGTCCCGCCTGTGGAGAGACCTCCGGCTGGTCCGGATGCAGGTGGCCGAGGCCATCGCGGCCGACGACCTCGACTGCGTCGGCCCCTGACGCCCGTCGGCGGGCGCCGGCCGGGCACCTCCTGCGCTACCCCTCCGACGGGCGCGCCGACCGGTCGGGTGCGTCGACCGGGACGCGCCCCCAGCGGAGTGCGATGACGAGGCAGACGAGGAAGAGCCCGGCACCGACCAGGTAGGGCGCCGGGACGCTCCAGTCGAACAGGGCACCCGCCGCGAGAGGTCCGATGACACGGGCGAGCCCGCTGGCCGATCCGAGGACGCCCAGCGTGCCCCCCTGGTCGGCGTCGGGGACGGCCTTCGAGACCATGGCCGTGACCGGGGCGAACACCAGCCCCGAGGCCGCCAGGAGGCCCGCGACCGGGAAGAGGGCCCAGAGGTGGGTGGTGATCGCGAGGAGCGCGAGGGCGGTGCCGGTGAGGACGAGTCCGCTCAGCATGATGGTCCTCTCGCCCCAGCGGTCCACCAGCGGACCGAGCGCCTTGCCCTGGACGACGGCGGCCGCGATCCCGACGAACGCGAACACGCCGCCGGCTTCGGCCAGGCCGAAGTCGAAGCGCCGTTCGCCGAGCAGCGAGAACGTGGTCTCCATGCCCGCGAACGCGGCGGTGCCGAGGAAGGTGATGACGACCAGCGGTGCGATCGAGGGGTGTCGCATGGCACGTGCGAAGAGCTCCCGCCGCGGGGTCACCGGCCCGCGTGTGCGCTCCGGTTCGGGCAGCCGCTTCCAGGCGATCAGGAGGTTGACCAGTGCGAGGACGGCGGCGGCGATGAACGGGAGCCGGTGGTCCACCAGCGCGAACACCGCGCCGAAGGCCGGGCCGATGACGAACCCGATGCCGAACGCCGCTCCGATGAGCCCCATCCCACGCGCACGGGTCTGCGGCGTCGTGATGTCGGCGACGTAGGCCTGCGCGGTCGAGTAGGAGGCACCGGAGATCCCGTTGAGGATGCGCGCGACGAACAGGAGCGCGACGGAGTTCGCGACCCCGATGAGGAGCGACGACACGACCGATCCCGCCAGGGAGGCCAGGATCACGGGACGACGGCCGTAGCGATCGGAGAGCCGCCCCAGGATCGGCGCGAAGACGAACTGCATCAGCGAGTAGACCGCCGTCAGCACGCCCACGATGGTGGCCGAGGCGCCCAGATCCTCTGCCCAGAGCGGAAGGATGGGGACGACGATCCCGAAGCCGATCAGGTCGATCACCACAGTGGTGAAGACGATCCCGAGCGGGGTCAGGAAGAAGTTCGGCTGTCCCGGCTCCCGGGTCCTACGCCGCGGCACGCCCCTCCTTCGTCATCGGGCCGCGGACGGGCGCGGTGGGGCGGGGGGATCTCATCGGACGGCGGCGTCGACGGCGAGCGCGACGAAGAGGAGTGCCAGGTAGATCATCGAGTAGTGGAAGGTGATCTTGGCGCTCTTCTGGCTCCGGGTGCGTGCCAGATCGATCGCCATCACCACGAAGATAGCGCCGAGGACGAGCGCGGAGACCAGGTAGACGACTCCGGAGACGTCGGCGACCACCGGCAGGAGCGAGACCCCGACCATGACGAGCGTCCACCACAGCACCTGCTTGGCGGTCTCGGAGTCCCCGCGCACGACCGGCAGCATCGGCACCCCGACCTTGGCGTAGTCGCGTTTGATCATGATGGCCAGCGCCCAGAAGTGCGGCGGGGGCCCGTAGAAGACGATGGCGAACAGGATGAGCGAGGCGATGCCCACGTCGCCGTCGATCGCGGCCCATCCCACCATGGGGGGCACGGCCCCCGCGGCTCCTCCGATGACGATGTTCTGGACCGTCGTGCGCTTCAGCCAGATGGTGTAGATGGCCACGTAGAGCACCAGGCCGAGCATCGCGAGCCCGGACGCGACCCAGTTGACGCCGAATCCGAGGATGAGCGCGGACACCACGCTGATGGTGATGGCGAAGGTCAGGGCGTGTGCGGCGCTCATGCGACCGGAGGGGATGGGCCTCTCCGCCGTGCGGCGCATCTCCGCGTCGATGTCGCGGTCGAACCACTGGTTGATCGCGTTGGCGCCGCCCGCGGCGAGGTAGCCCCCGATCATGGTCAGGACCATCGTCCGGACGGGGGGCCATCCGCCCTGCGCCGCCAGCATGGCGAAGAACGTCGTGAACAGGAGCAGCGAGATGACCCGCGGCTTGGTGAGCCGCACGTAGTCGGCGACGAGCTGCCCCAGTCGTCCCGCGCCGCGGGACGGGTACACCTCCGTCGTCACCGTCGCACCCCGGTCTCGGCGGCGAGGATGACGACCAGCGCCAGGAACACCACCGGCAGGATGATCCAGATCCACTCCACGACGCCGACGCGATCGCGTCGTGCGACGACGATCTCGTTGCGGAGCTCGATGAGGCCTCCGACCAGGATGAGGACCATGGCGATGATGAATGCGGCGAGCGGCATGTCCGGCGAGCATATCGCCGATCCCGTCACCGGTATCTGGGCGCATCGTCCCTGCGATGAGGGCGGAAACACCGGACTCCGATACATGGTGCGCGCGACGGCCGATTCCCGCGGGATCGTGGATGCGGGGCGAGGTCACGGTGGATGCGGGACGTCGCCCGGCCGCGGACGGACAGGGCTGATGCCCTCTTCCGGGTCGTCCGGCGGCGGGCCGGGGGGTGGTCCGTCGCGCCGCCGGGGACGTGCACCACGT
>CALMEC010000045.1 GCA_937862675.1 uncultured Actinomycetes bacterium | reverse complement strand
CATCCTCATGTTCCTGGTGCTGGGGGGACCGTGCGGGGACGGACCGGGCCGACGCCGGTATGGGCGCGGCGACGCTGTGCGGGTCCGGCCGGCGGTGACCCGGCCGGCCATCAAACGACAGGGGGACGCTGAGCATGGGGGAATACCGGTCGGGTCTGGTGGCCCTGGCGGGCCGGCCGAACGTCGGCAAGTCCACCATCGCCAACGCACTCGCGGGCGTACACGTCGCGGCGGTGTCGTCGCGTCCGCAGACCACGCGCCGCCGGGTGCGGGCGATCGTCCACGGGGACGACTGGCAGGCCGTCCTCATCGACATGCCGGGCTTCCAGCGGCCGGCGGACGCGCTGACGCGGCGGATGCAGGACACGGTCGACGCGACGCTCCAGGACTGCGACGTCGCGATGTTCGTGATCAACGCCCGTGAGCCGATCGGCGGCGGCGACCGCTTCATCGCGGAACGGCTCGTGGCGTCCGGGCTGCCCGTCGTCCTGGTCGTGAACAAGGTCGACGGCATGGATCCCGTCGACATCGCCCTGGTTGTGGCCCGGGCGTCCGAGCTCGTCCCGTTCGTGGAGCTCCACCCGGTCAGCGCCTCCACCGGTGCCGGGCTGGACGCGCTGCGCGCGACGCTCGGCCGGACCCTTCCGGACGGGCCGCGCTACTTCCCGGACGACGTCGCCACCGACCAGACCGACGACGAACTGGCGTCGGAGCTCATCCGTGAGGCCGCGCTGCAGCGTGTGCGCGACGAGGTGCCGCATTCCCTGGCCGTCCAGGTGGAGAGCATCGAGCCGGCCACGGTCGGCCGTGTGATCCGCGCGTCGATCTACGTGGAGACCGACTCCCAGAAGGGCATCCTGGTCGGCAAGAACGGCCGCATGATCCGGTCCATCGGCGAGGCCTCGCGCCACACGCTCTCCCGCGTGCTGGGCGAGCCGGTCCACACGGATCTCATGGTGAAGGTGCGCCGCCGGTGGCGTCGTGACGACGCGATGCTGGACCGGCTCGGCCTGTAGGGGCCCGAACCGGATCGACGCGCCCTCCGTCGGGACGGGTCGGCCCTACAGTTTCCGCAATGCATCGCCATGTTCACGCACGTAGGTCACGCGTTCCTCGTCGATCCACCACTCGTCCTCGGGGGTCTGGTCATCGAGTTCCGCCAGAGCGCTCGTCTCGAGATGCTCGCCGATGGCTTCCAGATCGGGGTCGCCCAGGAGGCCCTTATCCTCCAGCACCTCGCGCTCGGCATCCAGGAGGGCACGCGCCTTCGCGATCAGGTCGGCTGCTCTCGGCTGTCCGAGCACTCGACATGCGCGCTCGGCCGTTTCGAACCACTCGGGGATGTTGAAAGCCGCCTGCGCGAACCTCCGTTGTCCACCTCCCACTGAAGCGTTCGTGAGGCCAGGTAGACCCACACGGGTTCGGGAAACCGCTCACGGTCGTCGGCACTCGACCCCTGGTCCGTCAACAGCAGCCAGAGCTCGTCGTCGAAGTCGCCGGATCCGAGAGGTGCTGTCGCATCCTGTCCGAGGAGGTCATCGATCGTGGGAGACCGTGAGGAGAACATCGACGGAGCCCATGGCGCGGGCGGACATGCGAACCGTCGTCGGGTGCATCTCACCTCAGCAGGCGCGACATCCTGCGGTCGGCGTACACGGTCCCGTCCGTCTGACACGTCGGGCAGTAGACCAGCTCGTACCCCTCGAACGACACTCGCTCCAGTGTCCGTCCGCAGCGGACGCACGGTGAGCCGGCCTGGCCGTGGACGAGCGTGACCCGCCCCTCCCGATTGGGCAGGTCCGTGTCGATGTCGCGCCGGGCGCGCTCCAGCGCCTGGGTGAGCACGGTGTCCGCGGCCGTCGCGAGGCGTGCGTACTCCTCGTCGGTCATGGTGCTCGTCCGGGCGAACGGGGCCAGCCGCGCGGCCCACATGATGTCGCTGGCGTAGGCCCGCCCGATGCCGGCCACGCGCCGGCCCTGGCGGATCGCGGTATGGAGCAGGCCGGGAGGCGTGGAGAGCCGCTCACGCCACACTTCGGGACGCAGGCCGACGGGCTCCGGTCCGAGGCGGGCGATGAGGGGGAGGGATTCACGCTCATCGGAGGGGACGACGTACGCGCTCGCACGGTGCTCGGTGGCCGCCTCGCGCACGCGGAACTGCCGTCCGTCGTCCAGGTCGAGTGTCAGCGCGACGGCCCGCGGGAGGCGCGGCTGGGGCGACGGGGCGCGGGAGAGGCGACCCGCCTGCCTGAGGGGGATGCCGAGGACGGACGATCCGGCGGAGAGCCCGCTCAGCTTGCCCCGCCGCCAGACCGAGGAGGTCAGTCCACCGGTGATCTCGGCCAGTCCGGGGGCCGCGGATTTGACGAGCGCGGGGTGGACGGCGCGGGCGGCGACCACCGTCCGGCCGCTGACGGCGCGGTCGAGTCCCTCGACGACGGCCTGGATCTCCGGGAGTTCCGGCATGGGCCGGATGTTGCCATCTCGCTATACTCGCCGCGATGATGTCCGTGTGTCGGGAGTGCGACGATCCAACCTGAGGAACTCGCCAAGACGATCGATCACACTCTCCTGGACCTCCGTGCGACCCAGGCGGATGTCGAGCGTGCGTGCGCTGAGGCGCGCGATCACCACTTCGCCAGCGTCTGCACGTTCCCGGCGTTCCTGCCCATCGTGGTGGACCGTCTCCGTGGATGCGACGTCAAGACCTGTGCCGTGGTCGCCTACCCGTACGGGGCGGACCTGCCCCAGAGCAAGATCGCGGCCGCCGAGCACTGCGTCAGCGCCGGGGCGGAGGAAATCGACGTCACCATGAACGTCCTCGCGCTGCGGTCGGGGGACTTCGGATTCGTGCGCAACGAGCTGTCCACGCTGGTGCGGGCCGTCCAGTCGCGCGCCGTCAACGACGCCCGCGGAGCCGTCATCGTCAAGGTGTCCATCGAGGCCCCGATGCTGGACGACAAGCTCAAACGGCTGGCCTGCAAGATCGTGGCCGACTGCGGTGCGGACTTCGCGAAGACGAGCACCTCGGACACCGCCGTGCGCGTGGAGGACGTGGAGCTCATGCGCGAGGCACTGCCCGAGGGCGTCGGCGTCAAGGCGTCCGGGGGGATCAAGACCCTGGCGGTGGCCGAGGACATGATCAACGCCGGGGCGTCGCGGCTGGGCTGCGCCGCGTCGCTCAAGATCCTGAAGGAACTGGCGAAGGTCGGATGAGCGCCATGTCCGTCGCCGACGAGGTCCTCGCACGCGTCACGCCCGGATCGGACGGCCTGATCCCGGCCGTCGTCCAGGACGCCGCCACGGGGCGGGTCCTCACCGTGGCGTACATGTCCCGGGCGTCCCTCGAGCGCACGCTCGCCGAGGGCGAGACCTGGTTCTGGAGCCGTTCCCGCGAGGAGCTCTGGCACAAGGGCGCCACCAGCGGCAACACGCAGACCGTGCGCGGCATCCTCCTGGACTGTGACGGTGACGCCATCGTCGTCCTCGTCGACCCCGCCGGGCCCGCGTGCCACACCGGCGCCGAGACGTGTTTCACCGACACGCTCGCCGGTCAGGACGTCCAGCCCTTCGCCGCGGTCGGCCGGCTGGTGGACGTCGTCGCCCGGCGTGCCGCGGAGGCCGACCCCTCGTCGTCCTACACGGCGCGTCTCATCGACAAGGGGATCGACACCGTCTGCAAGAAGGTCGGCGAGGAGGCCACCGAGGTCGTCCTCGCCGCCAAGGGCGACGAACACGGTCAGATCGTCTATGAGAGCGCCGACCTCCTCTACCACCTGGCGGTGCTGTGGCAGGCGACCGGGGTGCGGCTGGAGGAGGTCGCAGCGGAGCTCGAGTCGCGCCGGTGAGCGCCGCGACGGATCACGCCACCGAACTCCATGTGGTGCCCGCCCGCGACGACCTCGCGGCGCATGCGAAGGGCGCCCGGCAGGTTCCGCTGGCCCATACCTTCATCGCGGACTGTGACACGCCGGTCAGCGCGTTCCTGAAGCTGCGCGACGACGGACCGTGCTTCCTCCTGGAGTCGGCGGAGGAGGGGCAGCGCCTGGGCCGGTACTCGTTCATCGGCATCACCCCGCAGGCCGTCATCCGCGCCCAGGGGGACAGCGTCGCGGTCATGTGGTCGGACGG
>CALMEC010000044.1 GCA_937862675.1 uncultured Actinomycetes bacterium | reverse complement strand
TGGCGTCCATCACCTTCTCGTCCTCGTTCATCCAGCCGGCGTTCGGAGTGCTGGCCGACCGCATCACCGCGACCTGGATGCTCCTGTGGGGGGTCGGCCTGGCCACCGCCTGCCTGGCCGCCGCAGGCCTCGTCGGCAACTACTGGCTGCTCCTCGTCCTGATCGTCCTCTGCGGGCTCGGCGTCGGTGCGTACCACCCCGAGGCCGCGCGGCTCGCCAACCACTTCGCCGGGACGCGCCGGGCGACCGGCGTCGCCTACTTCACCGTCGGGGGCAACGTCGGATTCGCCTTCGGACCGCTCATGGTCGCCGCCTTCGTCCCCCTCATGGACGAGCGCACCACGCTCCTCATCCTCGTGCCCGGCGTCGTCGCGACCGTCCTCCTGTCCATGAGCTACCGCACGATCAGCGTGCCGGTCACGCCGTTCCGCCGCGATTCGCGTACCCGCACCAGCGACGTGCGCGGCATGAGCATCCTCGTGACCTGCGTGAGCCTCCGGACCTGGACCCAGTTCGGGCTCATGGCGATCGTCCCCGTGTTCCTGACGGGTCAGCGGGGGATGTCGGAGCGCCAGCAGGGCTTCATCATCTTCGCCTTCGTGATCACCGGGGCCATCGGGACGATGGCCGGGGCGGCCATCGCGGACGCGATCGGCGGACGCCGCATGCTGATCCTGACGATGCCGCTCGTCACACCGTGTGTGGCGGCGTTCATCGTCGACGACGGAGCGCTCGGGATCATCGGCCTGAGCGCTGCCGGATTCATCCTCATGGCCTCGTTCTCGGCCACTGTGGTCATGGGGCAGGACTTCATGCCGGATCGCCTCGCCCTGGCCGCCGCCTGGGTTCTGGGATTCGGGGCGATCGGCGCCGCCCCGCCGTGGCTTCCCGCCGTCGGGGCGATCGCCGACCAGTGGGGTCGGGAGACGGCGTTGTGGATACTGGCGGTGCTGCCGCTCGCCGCCGCGTTCGTCGCATGGCTGATCCCGCGGAGCCCCCGGTACCGCGTGGCGTCGGTACACACCACGCCCGCCGCGATCGACGCCTGAGGCGATCCCAGGACGTGACCGGCGACCGATCCTCCGGACGTGTGTCAGCCTGTCTGCCGTGGCACACGCGGACGGCACTCAGGACGACCTCTTCGGCGAGCTGGTGGATCGCTCCCTCGCCGCCACGCGCCCCCTGGCCGCGCGGCTCCGGCCGGCCACGCTGGACGACTACGTCGGTCACGACGCGGTGCTCGGACCCGACAGCCCGCTGCGCACCGCGATCCTCGCCGACCGCGTGCCCTCGCTCGTCCTCTACGGACCGCCGGGCTGCGGCAAGACCACCCTGGCCCGCGTCATCGCCCACACGACCCAGGCCGAGTTCGTCGAGCTCTCCGCCGTGTCCGCCGGCCTCGCCGACGTGCGCCGCGTCCTGGGGCAGGCGCGCGATCGACTGACCACCGGACGCCGGACGGTGCTCTTCCTCGACGAGATCCACCGTTTCAACAAGGGGCAGCAGGACGCGCTCCTGCCCGCCGTCGAGGACGGGCTGATCACGCTGATCGGCGCCACCACCGAGAACCCGTACTACGAGGTGAACTCCGCCCTCATCTCGCGGATGCAGGTCATCCGTCTGGACCGGCTGGACGATGTCGCGATGGGCGGGCTCGTGGACCGGGCCGTGGCCGATCCCGGTGGCCTCGACGGACGGATCCGTTTGACCGACGGCGGGCGCACGGCCATCGTGGCCCGCGCCGCCGGCGACGCGCGGCATGCGCTCAACCTCCTCGAGCGCGTGGCGGCCGGCGCCGCCGACGACACCGATGTCGACGCCGAGCAGGTGCACGCGGCCGACGGCGCCCGGACCGTGCCGTACGACAAGAACGGCGACCAGCACTACGACACGATCTCCGCTTTCATCAAGTCGATGCGCGCCAGCGACGTCGACGCCACCGTCTACTACCTGGCCGTGATGCTCCACGCGGGCGAGGACCCCAAGTTCATCGCACGGCGCATCATCATCGCTGCAGCGGAGGACGTGGGCAACGCCGATCCCCGGGCCATCGGCCTGGCCAACGCCGCCGCCCGGTCCGTCGAGTTCGTCGGCATGCCCGAGGCACGCATCCCCCTCGCCCAGGCCGCCGTGTTCGTCGCGCTGGCCCCCAAGTCGAACGCCTCCTACCGGGCCATCGACGCGGCCCTCGACCACGTGGAGAAGTTCGGCGCCCAGCGTCCGCCCCTCGCCATCCGGGACTCGAGCCGCGCCAATGCGAAGAACTTCGGTCACGGCACCGGCTACCGGTACCCCCACGACTTCCCCGACGCCGTGCTGGACGAGTCGCTTCTGCCGGAGGGCATGGAGCACGTGACCTTCTTCACGCCGACCGACCGCGGACCCGAGGCCCAGCTGGACGCGCGACTCCGTGAGCTGCGTGCCCGTCGCGGGACCCCCGGCCGCTAGGAGCCTCGCCGGGCGTCAGCCGGACCGGTGTCCCGTCCACGGACCCGCGGCATCGATGCGATCGGCGATCACGGACGCCGTCCCCGGCCACGGCGTGGAACGCCGGTGTCCGACACGGACGTTCCCCATGTTCCCCGACGCCCGGCGAACGCCCTGCTGACGCCGTTGTGTCCGTGCATCGAGAACCGAGTCCGCACGCGCCACGACGGGCGGGCCGACCCGCCGGGACGCCATCTCGAGCGGGCGGGCAGAGGAGAGCCCCGCACCCTGCCGCACACCCGGCGCGCCCCGGTGAGGAGGCCGGCGCCGCCCTACGCCGCGCGCTCGATCAGCTCGATGCGGTAGTCGTCGGGATCGCGCACGAAGCACAGCCGTGACCCGCCCTCACGGACCTGGTACGGCGGCTTCTCCGGCCGGATGCCCTGCTCCGCCAGGCGCTCCAGCGCGCCGTCGAGGTCGGGGATGCCGATGGCGATGTGACCGTAGGCGGTGCCCGTGTCGTACGAGCGTCCGTCGTGGTTGAACGTCAGCTCAAGGACGTCCCGCTGGTCGCCCATCGAGAAGAAGTAGTTGGTGGCCTCGACCTCGCCGCCGCGGACGATGTCCATCGAACGGCTGGCGGTGAAGCCGAGCGCCTCGTAGAAGGCGCGGGACCGCTCCGGATCGGTGATCCGGTACATGGTGTGGAGGAAGATGCCCATGCACCCATGCTAGATGGGCAGGCCCTCGACGGCGACGGGATGAGACACCCGCACACCCGCACACCCGGCTTCCGGCCACCGATCCGGAGACGCCGGAGGACCCCGGAACACGTGGGTGCGGTCGCAGAATCGAGACACTCCCGACACCCTTTCGACTACCAGATCGACCGACTTGACACGTATCGGTCCGCCGGACCCGCTATTCTCCTCATGCACCCGGTTTGCGGGCTGTGAGATTGCGGGATCGGGTGGTGGCGTCGACCATGAGGCGACAGTGGCTGACCGGCTCGCCGAATAAGGATGGTTGAAATGCCAGAAGGTGTAGTGAAGTGGTTCTCCGCCGAGAAGGGTTACGGATTCATCACCCCGGACGATGGTGGCAAGGACCTCTTCCTCCACTTCCGTGAGATCCAGGTGGAGGGGTACCGCACCGCCAATGAGGGTCAGCGTGTGAGCTTCGACGTGTCGGAGGGTGCCAAGGGCCCCCTCGCGACCAACGTCACGCTCCTCGGCTAGAGGTTCTCACCGAATGGTCGGTGGGTCGGCTTCGGCCGGCCCACCCTTCTGTTCCTCCGTCCGCTCTCGGTGGACGTCGAGGGAGGCCGTTCCACTCGCGTACGATGAGGCCGTCATGAGCGACGACCTCACCCCCGACGAACAAGAGCGCATCGCCCCGTACGTCACCGACGTCGCGGGTCCGGTGTTCGTTCTCACGAATCTCCCGGATGTCGTGAAGGGCGCGCTGTTCGCGCGCTACAGCCGCAGCCCGAAATCGCTGCGCCGCCTGCTGCTCGACGAGTTCCTGCCCCCGGACGACGGCTCGTCCTCACCGGCCGATGCCTCCGCTGTGGGCGTCGATCGCGCCGAGAACCTCTACGACCGCGTCCTGGCGCAGTACGGCGACGACTCGGTCGCCCAGCTGGGGGCGGCGCACGTGGCGGTGGAGGGGGCCTCCAACCTCCTCACCAAGGTCCTCGAATGGGGACGGCTGGCCTCGTACCTGGAGCAGTCGACCCGCTACATCCGGCTGGACGACCGGTCCGGCGGCCGGTACCGCTATCACCGTCCGGCGCCCGTCATCGAGCACCCGGAGCTCGGCGCGTCCTACGTCGACACGATGGACGCGGCGTTCGCCGCCTACTCGGAACTGATCCCCGTTCTGGTGGATCACATCGGCCGATGGGTGCCGAATGACCCCACCACGCCGGCGGCCGCGCGCGACCGCGCGATCCGTGCCGGTGCCCTCGATGCGCTCCGCGGGCTCCTGCCCGCCGCCACCCAGGCCAACGTGGGCATCTTCGGATCGGGCCAGGCGTTGGAGGCCCTCCTCGTCCGGATGCAGGCCAGTCCCCTCTCCGAGGCACGCGAATGCGGGGCCCGGATGCTCGCTGAGCTGAGGAAGGTGGTGCCGGCCTTCCTCACGCGCGTCGACCGCCCGGACCGCGGCGTCCGGCACGCCCGTTACCTGGCCGCGAACGACGCGGCCACCACGGCCATCGCACACCGCCTGTTCGAGGACATCCCCGCAGGCCCCGACGGGCCCGCGGTGCGGCTGATCGACTTCGACCCGGACGGCGAGGAGCGTGTACTGGCGCACATCCTCTGGCCCGAGAGCCGACGTCCCCTCGCGGAGGTCCGGGCGA
>CALMEC010000043.1 GCA_937862675.1 uncultured Actinomycetes bacterium | reverse complement strand
AGAAGATCGAACGCATCCCGAGTCCGGTGACCCCGGACCCCAGTGCGGATGTGTACACCCCGCCCGGAGGCCGGAAGTTGCATGGGGTGAAGCCCGTCGCGTCCCGGATGCGGCGCTGGGTCTCCGCGATGCCCGGGACCTGCGCCGGCATCTCGTGATGCAGGCTGTGATCGCCGATCATGTCGCCGTCCGCGAGGATGTGCCGCAGCACTCCGGTGCGAGTCGGGATGTTGACGCCGATCACGAAGAACGTGGCGTGGACGCCGTTCTCGCGGAGCAGGGACAGGATCGAGTCCGTGTATCCGCTGGGGCCGTCGTCGAACGAGAGGCCCACCTGGCGGTTCGCTCCGGATCCCCGGAAGATGCGTGCGGGACCGGTGGCGTGACATCCGGTGATCTGCCAGGTGCGCCACCGGAACGACACGGCATCGGAGTCCGTCGGCCGGGTGCCGGCACGGGTGAGCGAGTCCTGGACGCGGTAGGTCGCGCCCCGGCCGAGCTGCAGCGTGCCGGAGTCCACGGAGACCCGGACGGCCCGGGGACCGAGACGCTCCACCGAGGCATCGGGCGCGGCCATCGAACGGGATCCCACGACCTCACGGACGACGGGGTGAGGGCCTCCTGTCACGCAGAGCCGGCGGTCGACGGCGGCGGGCCTCGAGAGCGTGGCGCACTGGCGGTCGCCCGTGTGGAGTGACCTGCCGCCGCCCGAGCGGAGGATGACCGACAGGCGGGGTCCGTCCTGAACGGCGATGGGGGGCGGGATCCGCGGTACGGGGCGCGTGGTGGCCGGGGGCGGTGGCACCCGGCCGGGCGATGTGGGGGTACCGGGGGACCCGCTCGGGGGCACCACGGAGCCCGGGTGGTCGTCCGACATCCGTGGCGCGCCGTGCGACGACGCGTGGAGATCGGCTGCGGCGGCGGTGAAGGCGATCGTCATGGCGGACGCCGCGACGATGATGAAGATGCGCTTTCCCATGACCGGGCGACCTTACTCCCGCTCGTCCACCGTCTCGACATGGCCCGGTCCTCGGTCGGCGGGGTTCGGGCGAGTCCACGCGTCCGGCGTCACCGGCCTCGCGAATCCGCGACGCCGGCGGGGAGCAGCGGGGTCGCGGATCCGGGAGACGGGCCTGTCAATCGTCGAACCCACATGAACACAGATGTGGCAGGCTCGATGACAGCGCAACCACTCCGTCTCCACCTGGCCACCCAGCGCTCCGGCTTCGGTTCATAACGTCCTGACCACGCGTTCGCATGAGACTGGCTCACCGGACGCCCGACGAATGATCCGACAGAGAGGTGTGAACTCAGTGAACAAGCGAGTCAGCAGGATGGCCGGAGCGGCCGTCGCCACCCTCGCACTGGCCGGTGCCGCGACCGCGGCCGCCGAGGTGACGGGTTCCGGGGCCTCCTTCCCCCGCATCGCGTACCAGCTCTGGTGCCAGGACAGCAAAGGGGCCTGCAGCTACACGTCCAAGGGCTCCACCGGTGGAATCAACGACTTCATCAACGGCACCGTGGACTTCGGCGCCTCGGACGCGCCGCTCACCGGCGAGCAGCTCTCGGACCTCGCCAAGAAGCGCGGCGGATCGGGCGTCCTCTACTTCCCGACCCTTCTGGGCGCCGTCACCGTGCCCACCAACGTCCAGGGACAGCCCGGGGCGCTGCAGCTCCGTGGCAAGACGCTCGGTGAGATCTTCTCCGGATCGATCACACGCTGGAACGACGCCCGCATCGTCAGCGACAACAAGACGAACCCGCGGACCAAGAAGTTCAAGTTCCCGAACCAGCCGATCGTCTTGTGCGTCCGCCAGGAGGGATCGGGTACCAGCTTCAACTTCTCGACCTTCCTGACCAAGGCCAGCGCCGACTTCAAGTCGAAGGTCACCGCCGGGCAGGTGCCCAACTGGGGTGGCAGCCAGGTCAAGTCGCCCGGTAACGCCGGCGTGGCCTCCTGCGTCTCCCAGAACTCCGGTGCCATCGGCTACGTCGACCTCGGGGACGCGCGCGCCGCCGGGCTGGGTCCGAAGCTCGCCGCCATCGGCAAGAGCGAGGTCATCAAGGTGCCGCGCAAGGTCAAGGGCAAGACGAAGATGGTGACCATCCGTCGGCTCGTCTACATGGCGCCGTCGGTGCCAGCCATCGTGCGTGCCGGCAACGTCGACCCGAAGAAGATCCCGTCCAACCTCGTCTGGGATCTGACCCTCAGCCCGGCGAAGACGGCGTATCCCATCGTCAACACGACGTGGGTCCTGGCCTACACCGACTTCGGCAAGGCCGGACGGTCGGGCAGCCTCGCCGGTGTGAAGGGGATGCTGAACTACTTCTACTCCAGCACTGAGCAGGCCAAGCTGTCGGGGCTCGGCTTCGCGCCCCTCCCGCCGACCTACCTCGCCAAGGCGAAGGCTCAGCTGGCGAAGTTGCGGTAGTCCCCGATCCCCCCTCGGATGACATCACCGCAAGCCGCGGGTGGCACCTCTGGTGCCCCCGCCGGTCCGGTGGGCGACGTTGCGACGCCGCCCACCGGACTCACCCGTTCTCGTGCCGGCCGCCTGGCGGACGGCGTCTATCTGGGAGTGACGGTCTTCGCTGCACTCGTCGGCGTCGCCGCCGTCGCGTGGCTGGTCCTGAAGATGGCCGGCCTCACGAGCGCCACCTGGGATCAGATCGGGATCCGGCACTTCCTGACAGGACGGGAGTGGGTCCCCGCCACGGGCCAGTTCGGCGCGCTCCCCGCGATCTACGGAACCATCGCCACGTCGGCGATCGCCATGGCCATCGCCGTGCCGCTGGCCGTCGGGGTCGCGATCGGAACCGTCGTGATCCTGCCGAAATGGATGCGCGGCCCGGTGACGATCCTCGTCGACCTCCTGGCGGCGATCCCGTCGGTGGTCTTCGGTCTGTGGGGCTTCCTGGTCCTCGTCCCCGCGGTCAAGCCGGTCCTCGAGTGGGTCGCCGCGCACAATCCCGGCATCGGCGCTCTCGACGGACCCGTGCTCGGCGGCTCGATCCTCCTGGCCGGCCTCGTCCTGGCGGTCATGATCCTCCCGATCATGACCGCGGTGATCCGCGAGGTCATCGCGGGTGTACCGGGCGACCAGGCCGAGGCGGCCCTCGCGCTCGGTGCGACGCGATGGGAGACGGTGCGGTCGGCGGTCCTGCCCATGGCGCGGTCCGGGATCGTGGGCGCAGCCGCGCTTGGGCTCGGCCGCGCGGTGGGCGAGACGATCGCGGTGATGATGATCATCGGCGGCCAGCCGAACACCTTCTCCTCGCTCCTGGGATCGGGCCAGTCCCTGGCCGGAACCATCGCGAGCGAATACAACTCCGCGGTCAGCTCGCTGCACACCTCCGCGCTCATCTCGATGGGCCTCGTGCTCTTCCTGATCGCGTTCATCGTCAACGTGGTCGCCCGCGTCCTCGTCTCGCGTACGACGGGTCAGGGGCCCGTCCGCAGGGTGATGGGCCGATCATCCGCCGCGGTGGCACGGGTCACCCGCCGTGTGTCCGCTGTCGTGCTGCCATCGAGGCTCACCGCGGTCTCGGCGACTCCGGACATGCGCGCCGGCCTGCCGCGGGTGAGCGGGACCCGGCGCCTTCGATCGGCACTCGGCGAGGCCTCGGTCCGCATCGCTGTCGTCGTCGCCCTCGTTCCCCTCGTCCTCGTCATCGGCTATTGCATCGTGAGGGGTGCCGGCGGCCTGTCCTGGGACTTCTTCACGAGTGACGGGGAGCCCGACATGGCGGGCAACGGCATCAGGCACGCCCTGACGGGAACGGCGATCATGGTGGCCGTCGCCGTCGTGGTCTCCGTCCCGCTGGGCGTCCTCACGGCGCTCTTCATGCGTGAGAGCGCATCTCGCGGCCCAGGAATGCGGAGGGCATCCGCATTCCTGGGTGCGTTCACGGACATGCTGCTCGGCGTCCCGTCCATCGTCGCGGGTCTGGTGATCGCCGTCGCCGTCGTGCTCCCGATGGGGGTGTTCTCCGCACTCGCGGGCGGACTGGCGCTCGCGTTCATCATGTATCCCATCGTCGTCCGTTCATCGGACGAGATGCTCCGCCTTGTCCCCGCCGCACAGGTCGAGGCCGCGCTCGCCCTCGGTGCACCCCGGTGGCGGGTCACGTGGAGCGTCGTCCTTCCCCACGCGCTGCCCGGGATCCTGACGGGCGTCATGATCGCGGTTGCGCGGGTCGCGGGGGAGACCGCGCCGCTTCTGGTCACCGCACTGGGGGCACAGTTCTTCTCGCGATCGCTCTTCGAGCCCATCGCCTCCCTTCCGGCCTACATCTTCACGGGCACCATCAACTCCACGGTGCCGGTGGCGCAGGCGCACTCGTGGGCGGCCGCCCTCGTCCTCGTGGGCTTCGTCCTTGTCCTCAACCTCGCCGCGCGCACCGTCGTGTGGCGGATGCGCCGGGAGAACCGATGAGCGACCTCACAACGAACGCGCCGGCCACACCACGATCGGCGGTGGTGCCGGTCCCGCCGAAGGCATTGACCAGCGCTATTCCGGTGCTCGGCGAGTTGCTGCTCTGCACGTTGCCCAAGGGCAGCGACAGCGACGCGTTGTTGACGTCGAGTGCGGGTCCGCCGACCGATGCCAGCGAACCCACGCCGGCAGCAACGGCGATGCGGAATCCGCTGCCGGCGCCGGCGTTGAGCGCGCCGGTGCCGAGAACCTGCAGGCCCGTACCGGCGTCGTTAACGATATCGAGGTCGGTGAAGGAGAGGTCGCCGGTCACGTTCGAGAGGATCAGGCCGCCGGCGCCGACGCCATTGCCGGTGGCGCCGATCGTGGTCATGCCGCCATTGACGGTATTGATCGGATTGCCCGGCGTGGCATCGAAAACGGCGCCGTTGACGAGCACGCCAGTGCCACCGGTATTGCCGCTGATCGTGTTGCCGTCGAATGCCGTGACGGTGCCGGTGCCGGCCGTGCGCGTCACGTCGATGCCGGTGGTTCCGGCGGTGACCGTGTTGTTCTGTATCGCGACCTGCTGCGTGCCGGTCGAGCCGAAGTTGACGTCGATGCCCTC
>CALMEC010000042.1 GCA_937862675.1 uncultured Actinomycetes bacterium | reverse complement strand
AGCACATCACCGAGTCGGGATGCCCGGTGGTCGCGATGGACGTCCCGTCGGGCGTCGATCCCGACACCGGACGGGTGGAGGGCGTCGCGATCTACGCCGACCTCACCACCACCTTCCACGGAAGCAAGCCCGGCCTCCACATCCAGCCGGGACGTGCGTGCTCCGGGACGGTCGAGGTCATCGACATCGGCATCCCCACGCCCGTGCGCTCGGCGCCGACCGCATGGCTGCTGTCGGCGGGGACCAACCCCGGCTCAGGTCGCGACGTCACGTCCGACAAGTACAGCTCGGGTGCCGTACTGGTCATCGCCGGGTCTCCCGGCCTGACGGGTGCCGGGATCCTCACCTCGCGCGCGACGCTGCGCGCCGGGGCCGGGCTCACCGTCGCCGCTGTGCCGGCCTCCGTGCAGCCGGTCTACGCCACGGCGCTGATCGAGGTGATGGCGGCGCCCATCCCGGACTCCGACGGTCACTTCACGGCCGAGTCCGTCGAACCGGTGGTCACGCAGGCAGCGCGTGTCGGTGCGATCGCGATCGGACCGGGACTCGGACGCGACCAGCGCACCAACCCGTTCGTGCGGGCGGTCCTGGACGCGGTCGTCCTGCCCGCCGTGATCGACGCCGACGGATTGTTCCACCTGGGACGCCGCCCGGCGTGGCTGAGGGAGCGGCCCAGCCCGACGATCATCACGCCCCATGCCGGGGAGGCCGCACGCCTGCTCGGTCGCGAACGCCGCGACATCGAATCGAACCGACTGGCATCCGCGCGGGAGCTGGCCGACGTCACCGGCGCCGTGACCGTCCTCAAGGGACCGGGCGCCATCGTCGCGGCTCCCGACGGGACCGCCATCATCGACGGCATCGGCACCTCCGCCCTGGCCACCGCGGGAAGCGGCGACGTCCTGACCGGTATCGTCGCGGCGCTCCTCGCCAAGGGCCTCGACCCGGTCCGGGCCGCCGGCACAGCGGTCACCCTCCACTCACGGGCCGGGGTCGCATGCGGCATGGGAGGAGGGACGATGGCCGGCGACATCATCGAGGCGCTTCCCCGGGTGATCGGCACATGAGCGGTACGGAGCGGAGCATCGCCGGGATCGATCTGTCCGCGGTCCGGCACAACGTACGTCGTCTCGCGGCGACCGCACCGCGCAGCGAGCTCCTGGTGGTGGTCAAGGCCGACGGATACGGGCACGGTGCGGTGGCGGTCGCACAGGCCGCCCTGGAGGCCGGCGCCACCAGCTTGGGCGTCGCGGCGGTCTGCGAGGCCGAGACGCTGCGCGCCGCCGGGATCACCGCGCCCATCCTCATGTGGGGGCCCATGATGGGCGAGGAGTGGACACGGATCGCGGCCACGGACTGCGAGGTCGCGGTCTGGACACCGGAGGGGTGCCGCGCCGCGGCGTCCGCCGGAGTGCGTCGCATCCACCTGAAGCTCGACAGCGGGATGGGGCGGCTCGGTGCGCGGCCGGAGGCCGTCGCGGCACTCGCCGAAGCGGCGTCCGATCCCGCGCTCGAGGTCGTGGGGTGCATGACGCACTTCGCCACGGCGGACGAGACGGAGGGGCCCAACGCCGCCTTCATGGTCGAGCAGCTGGCGCGGTTCCGTGCCATGGCCGGACCGCTGCGCGACCGCTTCCCGAGTGCACGCCTCCATGCCGCCAACTCGGCGGCCGCCCTCCGCAACCCCGACACTCACCTCGACATGATCCGGTGCGGGATCGCGATGTACGGCTGCTCGCCCTTCATGCGGGATCCGGGCGAGCACGACCTGCGCCCGGTGATGTCGCTGCGGTCGTATCTGGCATCGGTGAAACCGATCCTCGGACGTGAGAGCGTGGGATACGGACGGCTCTGGAGGGCGGCGCGCGGAAGCCGGATCGGGGCCATCCCCGTCGGATACGCGGATGGATACAGTCGGAGTTACGCGAACACGGCCGAGGTGCTCGTGGGCGGGCGCCGGGTCCCGGTGGTGGGCATGGTCTCGATGGACCAGATCACCGTGGACCTTGGCCCGGAATCCTCGGACCGCGTGGGGGATCCCGTGGTGCTCATGGGTTCGCAGGGCGACCAGTCGATCTCGGCGGAGGAACTGGGACGCTGGCGCGGCTCCATCAACTACGAGGTCGTGTGCGCGGTCGGCGACCGCATGCGTCGCGTGGTCGAGGGATGATCGGGGATCCGATCCTCACGGAGATCGGCGGTCGGGTCGCCCGGAGGGGACAGCCGGCCTGGGTCGTCGGCGGTGCGGTGCGGGACGCCCTTCAGGGGCTGCCGGTGCCGGACGTCGACCTGGCCGTCGACGGCGACGCGAGCGACCCGGCCCGGGACCTGGCGCGGGCCTACGGGGCGTCCGCCTTCCCCCTCTCCGAGGCGTTCGGCGCCTGGCGGGTGACCGGCGGTTCGCTTCCGGCCCAGGTCGACCTCACCCCGCTCCAGGGCGCCGACATCCTCGACGACCTCGCACGTCGTGACCTGACCGTCAACGCCATGGCGATACCGGCGCAGGGCGGCGGGCTCATCGACCCGCACGGTGGACGGGCCGACCTGGCCGAAGGGGTCCTGCGCATGGTGAGCCCCACCGCGTTCGCCGCCGACCCGGTCCGCCTGGTCCGCCTGGCGCGCATCGCCGGCCAGACGGGGTTCCGGATCGAACCCGGCACACATCTGCGTGCCCGCATGGACGCCGCATCGGTGGCGACAACAGCGGGCGAGCGGGTGCTCGCCGAACTGCGCCTGATCGCGCGGCAGGAGGAGGCGTGGCGCGGCATCGAGACCCTGGACGAGCTGGGGGTGCTCGGCGTCATCGTGCCGGACCTGGAGGAGGCCCGCGGCCTGGAGCAGACGCCGTACCACCACTTGGACGTCCTCGGGCACATCCTCGAGGTCGTCCGGTACGCGTGCGTGATCCGGCGCGATCCGGCCGAGGTCTTCCGCGGTGACGCCGGATTCGTGCGCGCGGCGCTGGACGAGCCGCTGGCGGATGGGCTCACCCGCGGCGACGCCCTCGTGTTCTCCGCGCTGTTCCACGATGTGGGGAAGCCCCGGACCTTCGGGACGACGCCGGAGGGACGCATCACCTTCATGGGGCACGACCGGGTCGGGGCCGAGATCG
>CALMEC010000041.1 GCA_937862675.1 uncultured Actinomycetes bacterium | reverse complement strand
GTACGTGTACCAGAGGTATGGGATGGGGGGCGATGCGGCCGGGGAGAAGGAGCGTGCGCGTCGCCACCACCGCCATGACCATCAGTTTATTTCTTTTGGTTTCAACGGCGACCACCACGCATGCGCCCCGTTCCTCCCCAGGAAGGGCTCTCGTACGACGCTCCGATGACGCCGACCCGACTCGCTAGGATCCCCGGTCGAATGCGCCTCACCTGTCAACGTGATGAACTCGCCGGCAAGCTCGCCCTGGCCGCACGCACCGCGTCGTCGAAGAGCACGATCCCGATCCTCGGTCAGGTCCTCCTGACGGCGGATGACGGTGTCGTCCGACTCTCGTCGACGGACATGGAGCTCTCGCTCCGCGTGCCGGTCGACGCCAGCATCGCCGAGTCCGGAGCCGTCGTCGTCCCCCGTCTGGCCACCGACATCGTCCGCACCCTGGCCGACGGTCAGGTCGAGATCGAGCACCGGGCCAATGAGGGCGTGGTGTCCGTCAGCGGCGGCCAGTCCTCGTTCACGCTCAACTGTCTCCAGGCGGGCGAGTTCCCGGACCTCCCTGTCGACGAGGGCACCGGCATCACCATGCCGGTCGCACCGTTCGTCCTCACCGCCGACCGCGTGGCGCGGGCGGCATCACGCGACGACACCCGGCCCGTGCTCACCGGGGTTCTGGTCCGCATCGGCCCGGACGGCCTCACCATGGTCGCCACGGACTCCTACCGGCTGGCCGTCATGCAGACTCCGCTCGAGGATCCTCCCGCCGAGACCCGCGAGGCGATCGTGCCCGCACGGGCGCTCCAGGAGGCCTCACGCCTGGCCGGGGCCATGAAGGCCGACACGATCGAGCTCGTCATCGGCGAGTCCCAGGCGATCTTCCGCATCGGGGACGCACGCCTCATCAGCCGCCTCATCGACGGTCAGTTCCCGGACTACCGTCAGCTCGTCCCCGAGCAGTTCGAGTACGAGGTCGTCTTCGACCGTGCCGAACTCGCCGCCGTCCTCTCCCGCATCGGTGTGCTGGCACAGCGCAGCGCTCCCGTCCGGCTCGCCTTCGAGCAGGGGCAGGTCACCGTCTCGGCCACCAGCGAGCAGCTGGGTGAGGGGCACGAGTCCGTGCCGGTCGCCTACACCGGTGAGCCGTTCGAGATCGGCTTCAACGCGGAGTTCCTGCGCGACGGCGTCGACAACACGAGCGGCGACGAGCTGCGCATCGGACTCATCAGCCCCCTGCGACCCGGACTTCTCCGAGGAGGCGACGACGGGTATCGCTACCTCCTCATGCCCATCCGCCTCAACGCCTGACCGGACGTCCCCGCCCTGGGCCGTCCGTCACCTCGAGGTGACGGACCTCCGGTCCTGGCACCGGCTCTCCCTGGACGTCGGCCCCGGCCTGATCGTCATGAGCGGACCGAACGGGGCGGGCAAGACATCGGTCGTGGAGGCCGTCGCCCTCGGTCTCGTCGGGGTCTCCCCCCGCACGGCACGCGAGGCGGAGGCCGTCCGTACGTCGGCCGTGGCCCTGCACGTGGCGATGGACGTGGACTCACCCTCCGGCCCGCAGCATCGTGAGATCGGATATCAGCCCGGGGTGGGCCGGCGGCTCCGGCGTGACGGCGTACCGGTGCGCTCGCTCGCCGACTGGCGCGCCTCCGGATCCCTCCTCGTCTTCCTTCCCGAGGAGCTCCGCGCCGTGAAAGGCCCGCCGGCGGCGCGACGGCGTGTGATCGACCGTCTCATCGAGGGACTCGATCCGCAGTACCTCAGCCTCTCCACCTCGTACAACGCGGCGATCAGCCAGAGGAACGCGCTTCTCAAGCGCATCCGATCCGGTCTGACGGGGCCGTCCGGTCTGACCTCCTGGGATCACGCGGTCGTGGAGCTCGGCGCGCGCATCTCCGCCGCGCGCGTGGCGGCGATCTCGCGGATCGATCCCCTGTTCCGGATCTGGATGGACCGCCTCGGCGGGGGGTCCGACGCGCGCATCGCCTGGGAGCCCTCGCCGTCGGCGCTCCGGGAGCACGACCCGGCGGAGTTCGAGGAGGTCCTCGGCGATCTGATCGGGGTCAACCGGGAGCGCGATCTTCGCGCCGCTCAGACCCTCTCGGGCCCGCACCGGGACGACGTCTGGATCGGGGTGGACGATCAGGACCTCCGGCGTACCGGCAGCCAGGGTGAGCAGCGGACAGCCGTCCTCGCCCTTCTGCTCGCCTGCCGTGATCATCTGGCCGTGGAGGCCGTGCCGCCCATCGTCCTGCTGGACGACGTCCTCAGTGAGCTCGACCCGGAGCGCCGCCGGCGTCTCCTGGACGCCGTCCATGACGGCGGCCAGACCTGGGTCACGAGCGCCGACCCCGACGCCGCGGCGCTCGCCGTGGCCAGCGGGGCCGCCCACGTCCTGAACGTCACCCGGGGGAGGATCGATGTCGCATAGACGCCGTCGCCGTGACCCCGTCGACGTCGCCACCCGCGTCCGGCGCTGGACGAAGGGCCAGGCGACCTCGACGTCGCTCGTGGGCCGTCTTCGCGCGGCATGGCCGGACGTGGTCGGCGCGGACGCGGCCCGGCAGACACTGATCGTCCGGTGCAGTCGAGCGGGCGTGGTGGCCGTGGCCTGTGCGTCCGGGGCGTGGGCGCAGGAGCTCAACCTCCGGGGGGACCGCATCCTGGCCGAGCTCGGGCGCGCCGTGACGGGGGCGGAGCTCACCGGCATCCGCTTCGTCATCGGAGATCACGTCATGCCCGAGGAGTCCGGACCGAAGCGTCAGGAGCCGGTCACGCCGAGCGCCGACGACCTGGCCCTCGCCGAGACGGAGACGCCCGCGCTCGCCGACGACGCGCTGCGCGGACTCCTGGTGCGCGCACGAGCGGCACAGATTGCTCTGGAGCGGCAAAACTCCCTGCAAAAAGCGAACAATCGAGGGCGCCGCAGCCGACCTGGGTGATAGCGTTCAGCGGTCCCTTACCCTGAGGAGATCGTGACGACGTCCAACGAGTCAGCCATCGCTCCCACCAGATACGACGCCCAGGACATCACCGTCCTCGAGGGCCTGGAGGCGGTCAGAAAACGCCCCGGCATGTACATCGGTGACACGACCCAGCGAGGGTTGCACCACCTGGTCTACGAGATCGTCGACAACAGCGTCGACGAGGCCATGGCGGGCTACTGCGATCACATCGACGTGACGCTGCATCCCGACGGCTCGTGCACCGAGTCCGACAACGGCCGTGGCATCCCGGTGGGCGAGATGGAGGGGCAGGGGGGCAAGAGCGCCCTCGAGGTCGTGCTCACCGTCCTGCACGCCGGCGGCAAGTTCGGCGGCGAGGGCTACAAGGTCTCCGGCGGCCTCCACGGCGTGGGCGTGTCCGTGGTCAACGCGCTCTCCGAGGAGCTCCGCGCCGAGGTCCGCCGCAACGGCTTCGTCTGGCGGCAGACGTACCTCGACGGCGGACACGCGCAGGGCCCGATCGAGAAGGGTGAGCCGTCCGACACCACGGGGACGCAGATCTCCTTCAAGCCCGACGCGCAGATCTTCCCCGACCCCGAGTTCGACTACGACACGCTCGCGCAGCGTTTCCGCGACACGGCGTTCCTCACGAAGGGCCTCACCATCCGCCTCGTGGACGAGCGCGGCGAAGGCCGGTCCGACACCTTCTTCGCCGAGGGCGGCATCGTCGACTTCGTGCGCCACCTCAACGAGCGCGGCCGCGACGCGCTGCACAAGGACGTCGTCTACTTCGAGGCCGAGGGGGCCGAGGGGCAGGTCGAGGTCGCCATGCAGTGGACAGGCGGTTTCCCCCAGGCGGGCCCCACCTACGCCCACAACATCAACACACCCGGGGGGGGCACCCCCCCGTCCGGCCTCCCCCCGGCGCTCACCCGGGCGCCCCACGCGGACGCCCGCGAGAAGGGCTTCCTCAAGGAGAAGGACGACAACCTCGACGGTGCCGACACCCGCGAGGGGCTCACCGCGATCATCGCCGTCAAGCTCCGTGAACCGCAGTTCGAGGGCCAGACCAAGACGAAGCTCGGCAACTCGGAGATCCAGGGGTTCGTCGCCCGTGTGGTCAACGAGCGCTTCCGGGAGTACCTGGAGGAGCATCCCGCCGAGGCCAAGATCATCAGCAACAAGGCCATCTCCGCCGCCCAGGCCCGCCTCGCGGCGCGCAAGGCCCGCGACCTGGCCCGCCGCAAGGGCGTCCTCGACACGGCCCTCCCCGGCAAGCTCCACGACTGCTCCGACCGCGACCCCGGTGGCACCGAGATCTTCCTCGTGGAGGGCGACTCCGCCGGCGGTTCCGCGGTGCAGGCGCGCCAGGCGAGCTTCCAGGCCATCCTCCCCCTTCGCGGGAAGATCATCAACGTCGAGAAGGCCCGCTTCGACAAGGTGCTCTCCAACACCGAGATCCAGGCCATCATCGGCGCGATGGGCACGGGCATCGGCGAGGAGTTCAACCTCGACAAGGCCCGCTACCACAAGCTCATCCTGATGACGGACGCCGACGTCGACGGGGCGCACATCCGCACCCTCATCCTCACGTTCCTGTTCCGGCACATGCCCGCCCTCATCGAGGCCGGGTACGTCTACATCGCCTGCCCGCCCCTGTACAAGGTCAAGCAGGGCAGCCACGAGCAGTACATCGAGAAGGAGCCGGAGCTCGAGGAATGGCTCCTCGAGCGCAATGCCGGGGACATCCAGGTGCATCCGGCCGAGGGCGCCGCGGTCACCATGTCCAAGACGAGGTTCCAGCGCTACCAGCGGCTCCTGCGCGAGCACGACGGCTGGACCGCGGCCCTCCGCGGCTCGTATGGGCACGGGGTCATCGACTTCCTCCAGATCACCGGCCTCGTGGACCTCGAGCCGGCCGATCTCCGCTCTCTCGCCGAGGTGGTCTCCCGGGCCACCACGGCCACCAGCACCCTCTCGGTCGTCTCCACCGACGAGGAGAACGGCATCGTGAACGCCCGGTCGGTCGAGACCCGGACGGGTGAGGCCCGCACGGCCGCCATCCCGCTCGCCATCTTCCAGACCCGCGAGCTGGCGAAGCTGCGGCAGGCCCGGGCGGCCCTGCGCGAGCAGGCGGGCGCCGGTCCGTTCATCGTCCGCCGGGGCGCGCGTTCGCGCGAGGCCGCCACGTTCGAGGCGCTGGCCGCGACGATCCTCGATCTGTCGCGCGAGGGCATCCAGCTCAGCCGCTTCAAGGGTCTCGGCGAGATGAACTTCGAGCAGCTCTGGGAGACCACGATGGATCCCGAGCGCCGCGTCCTCCAGCGCGTCGACCTCGAGGACGCCGCGGCGGCCCACGACCTCTTCTCGGTCCTCATGGGGGACCAGGTCGAGCCCCGGCGCGAGTTCATCGAGACCAACGCCCAGAAGGTGAAGAATCTTGACATCTAGTGGCGATTCGCGGCCGTCGGGCCGCGTCGCAGGCGTTCGCGGCTGCCCGGAATCGGGCAGATCCGCCGCATCCGGACGTGGGAAGAATGAGGTGATCCGCTAGTGGCGATCGATCGACACGGACGCATCGAACCGCGCGACCTCGGCGTCGAGATGAGCACGTCGTACCTCGACTACGCGATGAGCGTCATCGTGGGCCGCGCGCTGCCCGACGTGCGCGACGGCCTCAAGCCGGTGCACCGCCGCATCCTTTACGCCATGAACGAGCAGGGGCTCCAGCCGGAGCGCTCGTACGTCAAGTGCGCCAACGTCGTCGGCGAGGTGATGGGTAAGTTCCATCCCCACGGCGACAGCGCCATCTACGACGCGCTGGTCCGCCTGGCGCAGCCGTTCTCCACCCGCTACCCGCTGGTCGACGGTCAGGGCAACTTCGGGTCCAACGACTTCCCCGCCGCGGCGATGCGCTACACCGAGGCCAAGCTCACCCGCATGGCCACGGAACTCCTGCGCGACATCGACGAGGACACCGTCGACTTCACGCCCACGTATGACGACAAGGGCAAGGAGCCCCTCGTCATGCCGGCGCGCTTCCCGACCCTCCTGGTCAACGGCGGTGCGGGCCTCGCCCTCCGCGTCCCCACCCACATACCGCCGCCCAACCTGGGCGGGGGCGGCGACGCCCCCGTGGCGATGATCGACGATCCGACGATCACCGTCGACGACCTCATGCGGCACGTGCAGGGTCCCGACTTCCCGACGGGCGGCTTCATCGTCGGACGCTCGGGCATCGCCGACGCCTATCGCTCCGGTCGCGGCCGGGTCGTCATGCGCGGGCGGGCCCACAACGAGCCGCTCAAGCACGGCAAGAACGCGATCATCTTCACCGAGCTGCCCTACCAGGTGGGCACGGCCGACTTCGTCAAGAAGATCGCCGAGCTGGCCAAGGACAAGGTCATACCGGAGATCTCCGGCCCCGACGACGTACGCGACGAGAGTGGTCGTGACGGCATGCGCGTGGTCATCGAGCTGAAGCGCGACGCCGTGCCGAAGGTCGCGCTCAACAAGCTCTACAAGCACACCCAGGCGCAGACGACGTTCGGCGTCAACGCCGTCGCGCTGGTCGACGGGACGCCCAAGGTCCTCGGCCTCCGGGACTTCATCCGCCACTACCTCGACCACCAGCGCGAGGTCATCACCCGGCGGTCGCGCTTCCGTCTCAACCGCGCCGAGCAGCGTGCCCACATCCTCGAGGGCCTGCTCATCGCGCTCTCCAACCTGGACGAGGTGATCGAGCTGATCCGCTCGTCACCCGATCCCGAGACGGCGCGTCACGGTCTCATGTCGCGCTTCGACCTCACGGAGGTGCAGGCCCGCGCCATCCTCGACCTCCGTCTCCAGCGGCTCACGCAGCTCGAGGCCGGCAAGATCGAGGAGGAGCACGCACAGCTGCTCGAGACGATCGCCGAGCTCCGCGCCATCCTCGGCGACGAGTCCAAGGTCTACGCGATCATCCGCGAGGACCTCCTCGAGATCAAGGAGAAGTACGGGGACGAGCGTCGCACCGAGATCGTCCCGGCTGAGGGCGAGATCGACATCGAGGACCTCATCGCCGAGGAGGAGATGGTCATCTCCATCACCAGCTCGGGCTACATCAAGCGGCTTCCCGTCTCCACCTATCGTGCCCAGCGGCGCGGCGGCAAGGGGCTGCGCGGCACGAAGGTCAAGGACGACGACTACGTCGACCACCTGTTCATCGCCTCGACGCACGACTGGCTGCTGTTCTTCACCAACCAGGGGCGCGTCTACCGTCAGAAGGTCCACGAGCTGCCCCAGGGGGCGCGGGATGCCCGGGGCCGGCACATCGCCAACGTCCTGGCCCTGAAGCCCGACGAGGAGGTGCGCCAGGTCTTCAACACCCGCGACTACGGTGAGGGCAAGTACCTGCTGCTCGCCACCCGCGACGGCATGGTGAAGAAGACCGAGTTCACGGCGTACGACACCGTCCTCAAGGAGACGGGCATCATCGCCATCCACCTCGTCGACGACGACGAGCTGATCGGTGCGGCCCTCACCGACGGTGACGACGACATCCTCTTCGTCTCCGCACGCGGTCAGGCAGCCCGCTTCCACGAGTCGCAGGCCCGGCCCATGGGCCGCGACACCCGCGGCGTGCGGGCCATGACCCTCAAGCCGGAGGACCGCGTCCTGTCCGTCTGCGTCGCCAACGACGACGAGGACCTCCTCGTGGTCACCGGCAACGGATACGGAAAGCGCACGCCGATGGCGGACTACCCGCGCAAGGGGCGTCCCACGCAGGGTGTCCGCACGATCAAGGTGTCCGACAAGAAGGGCGAGCTTGTCACCGCCCGTCCGGTCCGGGACGGCCAGGAACTCCTGCTCATCTCGCAGGGAGGGCAGATCATCCGCATCGCGGTCGACTCCATCCGCCGGATGGGGCGCTCCACCGAGGGCGTCCGGCTGATGGTGATGCGCGACGACGACCACGTGTCCGGGGTGGCACCGGTCGAGGAGGGATCCGACATCCCGATGATGGACGAGCAGGGGGTCGAGGCCGAGGGTGACGGCGCATCGCCGGATGACGTCGTCGCCGAGCAGGACGGGACCGGGGAGACCGCCGAGGACTGACGGCGGTCCCGGGGTCTCCTCGCTCGCGATCCGGAGGCGTCCGTCCCCTCTACAATGGCCGAAATGACGCCCCTGTCCCGCCTCGGTCGTCGCCTCGCGGCCGTCGTCTGCCTCCTTGCGCTGGCCGTCCTCCCCGGATCCGCGTTCGCCGCGGCCGGAGGGGGCAGCGGCGGCTTCGGTGGTGGTGGAGGCGGTGGTGGTGGTGGAGGCGGCGGCTTCGGCGGGGGTGGTGGAGGTGGCTACGGCGGCGGGTACGGCGTCGGCTACGACCCCCGCCCCGGCGGGGGCCCCCTCGGCCGCCCTCTGATCGTGGGCTTCTTCGTCCGGGTGTGGGCCGTCGGGGTGGTCCCCCCCCCCGGGGCCCGGATGCCGGCCCCGG
>CALMEC010000040.1 GCA_937862675.1 uncultured Actinomycetes bacterium | reverse complement strand
ATTCCCAGGTCACGTCCGGCTGGTCGCCGCCGCTTTCGGCGCCGACGAAGATGCGGCCGGCGGGCAGCCAGATCGCCGCCCATCTCGTCCTGGGCGCCGCACCCCGGCTTGTGGGGATCGCCACCGCCACCGGACATCACCACCATCACCACGACGCGGCGGTCATCGACACGCGGTCCCTCGTGGTCCACCTGGTGGCCGCGGCGGTGATCGGTCTCCTTCTGCGCTCCGGCCAGCGGCGCCTCGCGCGCTTCGTCCGGACCGTCGTCTCGCTGGTCCGGCGGGCATTCGCACGTCTGATCCCGGTGCCGGCCCCGCCCCGCGCCTTCCGCGCCGACGACGCGATCGCCGTCGTCCTCCTCATCGGCGGGTCCCTCCCGTCGCGCGGTCCTCCTCTCGCCCAGCCGGCCTGAACGGACAACCGCACATCTCCTGACGGACGTCCGATTCGGGCCGGCACACCGCTGCCCGCGCTGACCGCCGCCCCGGCGGGGCGCGAAAACGGACATCCGAAAGGACACAATGAAGACATTGCTCTCCGTGGGCGCGCTCGGTGCTGCGCTCATGATCTCCGCTGTCGCCGTCGGCCAGGGCGGTTCGTCGCCCGATGGCAGGACGGCGCCGTCGACGCACGTCGCTGCGACCGCGCGTGCACATGCATCCGCACCGCAGCCGGTCACCGTCCGCTTCACCGCGACCCAGGGCACACGCCCGATCCGCTGCGGGACCACTCTCACCGGCGTCGGGACGACCAAGGCCACGACCCGCCTGCTGGACATGCGCTTCTACATCAGCAACGTGCGACTCGTCCGGAAGAACGGCTCCAGCGTGAAGTTGCGGCTGAGCCACGACGACCGTTGGAACCTCAGTCGCGGCGGCCAGTCGGTGACGCTCGTCGACCTTGAGAACGGCACCGGCGGCTGCACCGGCGACGCCCGCACCAACGCCGTCGTCCGCGGGTCGGTGCCGAAGGGCGTCTACACCGGCATCACCTACACCCTGGGTGTGCCGCTGGCGCTCAACCACACCGATCCGACGCGGACCCCGGCGCCGCTGAACCTCATCGCGATGGGCTGGAGCTGGCAGGCCGGCCGCAAGTTCGCCAAGGTCGAGCTGGCGAAGCCGCGCTCCCGGGGGGTCACCGGTCCCGACTTCTTCGTGCACCTGGGCAGCACGGGTTGCGAGGGGGTCCCGAACGGCTCCAATGCCATGACCTGCTCGGCGCCCAACCGGGCGAAGGTGCTGTTCCGGTCCTTCTCACCGGACCGGCAGAGGATCGCGCTCGACATCACCGCCATGACCGCAGGGATCGACGTCACGCGCAACCGCGGCGGCGCGGCCGGATGCATGTCCGGTCCGACCGATCCCGAGTGCGGTCCCGTCTTCCGCGCGGCCGGGATCGACTGGTCGCCCGACGGCCGAGGCACCGGCCGGGTCGTCGGCGACGGAACCTCGCAACGGCTCTTCCGGGTCGTGAGGTGACGATGACGCGCGTCGACTGGCGGCGCGCGGCGAACGGGGCGGCCACGGTCATCGTGGCCGCCGCGTTCGCCGGCGCACTCCTCCATCTCGTCGGCCTTCAGGCACCGTCCACGGGACGGGCGGACGCCCACGACACCGGCACGTGGCACTGGGACCTCGGCGAACGGGGCCTTCCCGAACCGCGGGTACCCGCGGACAACCCGATGAGCGCCGAGAAGGTCGACCTGGGACGGCACCTCTTCTACGACAAGCGACTCTCCGGTAACGGCACCACCTCCTGCGGCAGTTGCCACATGCCGTCCCGGGCGTTCACCGACGGACGGGCGACGGCCGTCGGGTCGACCGGGCAGGCGACCGACCGGAGCGCCCCCACCCTCGCCAACGTCGCCTACAACCGGACGTTCGCCTGGGCCAATCCGACCCTCCGGACCCTGGAGCGGCAGATCCTCGTACCGCTCTTCAACGAGCACCCGATCGAGATGGGCGTCACCGACGAGAACTCCGCCGTCATCATCGGCCGGCTCCGTGCCGACGACCGGTATCCGGCGATGTTCCGCGCGGCGTTCCCGGAGACGGCCGATCCCGTCACGTGGCCGAACGTCACCAGGGCCATCACGACATTCGAGCGCACGCTGATCTCCGGTGACAGCACGTACGACCGCGCCCTGAGGGGCGAGGCCACCCTCACTCCGTCGGAGCAGCGTGGCATGGATCTCTTCTTCGGTGAGCGGGCGGAGTGCCACCACTGCCACAACGGGATCAACATGTCCGACCAGCAGCAGTGGACCGGCAGTTACGAGGAGCCACTCCTCTTCCACAACACCGGCCTCTACAACGTCGGCGGCACCGGCGCCTACCCGGAGCCCAACACGGGCGTGCACGAGGTGACCGGGAAGGCCACGGACATGGGGGCGTTCCGGGCGCCCACGCTCCGCAACATCGCGAAGACGGCGCCCTACATGCACGACGGCTCCATCGCCACGCTCCGCCAGGTCGTCGATTTCTACGCCGACGGCGGTCGTGACATCGCGTCAGGGCCGAACGCCGGGGACGGGCGGAAGAACCCCCACAAGGACGGGCTCATCGCCGGGAACGACCTCGACGGTCCCGAACGCGACGATCTCGTGGCCTTCCTGGGCACCCTCACGGACGACCGGTTCCTGACGAACCCGGCGTTCAGCGACCCCTTCGCCCCGTCCGGGCACACGAGGACCCTGATGATCGGAGGGGGCATCCTCACCCTCGGGGCGGCCGGAGGCCTGTGGCTTCTGATCCGCCGGAGACGCGTACGTGCGGAATGAGCGCTTCCCGGGACAGCTCGCCCGTCCGCGTGACGCGCATCGCATCGCGGGTGCCCGGGTCCAGGTTCGATCTGCCGCACGCGATGGCCACGCGCCGTCGCGTGCGGGAACCGGTCCCCCCGCCTCATCCCCGGATCGCCCTTGGGCGGGCGTGGTGTCCCCCATCGGCCGTCCGCGAGACCGTGGCTCGGGCGCGCACCGCGAGGGCATGCGGTCGATCCCGTCCTGACAGGTGTGGTCGCCGGGGATGTCTCCACGGGACCGGCTCCGCCGATCCCGGACGGAAGACCCGCCGGACGGGGCCGCGTCAGAGTGACGGCGATCGCGAACGGACATCCCGGCCTCGGGACGACCGACACCGGGAAGCCCGTTCGCGTTATGGAGCCGATCAGCCTCCCAGCCCCGGGACCGCGTCAGAGTGACGGCTCCGCCGCACCATCCTCGTCCCGACCACGGGTGTAGTCTCGCACCAGCGCTCCGGAGCCTCGCCCCGGTGCCCCCGACGGATCGTCACCGCACCTCCTCCTGAGAGGAACGACATGCACCCACGAAGACTTCTCGCCCCGATCGCGCTACTCGCCGTCGCCGGCGTGGTCGTCGCCGGATGCGGCGAATCGCAGGACGATGCCGAGCGCGCGTTCTGTGCGGACCTCGCGTCGTTCCGATCCAGCGTGACCACCCTCACGCAGACGAGGAGCCTGGACGCCTTCCGCGCAGAACGCACGAACGTGGACGACGCGTGGCAGCAGCTCCGGGACTCGGCCAACAACGCCGGTACGTCGCACTTCGACGAGGTATCCGACGCATGGGACACGCTCCACCGGAGGCTCGACGGCGTCAAGGACCTGCCCGGCCTGGTCTCCGCGGCACCCGAGCTCCGGACCGATGTCGATGCACTCACCACGTCGGCCCGTCGTCTCAGCGACTCACTCACCTGTTCCGACGGGGAATGACGGGAGGATGACCGAGTGACCACCACCCAATCGTCTCCGAACGCCGCCGAGGCGGACCTCACGCGCCGCGACTGGGGACTCGCCCTGGGCGCCGGGATCGCCATGATCCTGCTCAGTCTCTTCATGTTCGTGTATCCCGCGGCCTTCGGCCTCGCCATCACCGTCATCATCGGCTGGGTGATCCTGGCGGCCGGGGTCATCCAGATCGTCGCCGGCATCGCGCACCGCAACGAGGGCGGCCTGTGGGGGAACCTGATCCTCGGGGTCATCTCCCTCGCGGCAGGCTTCCTGCTCGCCTTCCGGCCGCTGGCCGGAACGGTGACCCTGGCCACCCTCTTCTGTCTCTGGCTCATCGCCGACGGTCTGGTCGGGACGATCCTCACCCTCGTGCGGCGGGGGCCCGACTGGGGCTGGTGGCTGGTCTCGAGCCTCCTCAGCCTCATCCTCGGCATCGTCCTCTTCGGGACCCTGCCCGTCGGTTCGTTCTGGATCATCGGGACGTTCGCGGCCATCACCCTGCTGTTCCGCGGGCTCATCCTCTCCGTCGTATCCATCGAGATGCGCCGGCGGACGCGGGCAGCCGTCTGATCCGATCGCGGTGCCGTCCGCCGGCGGGTTGCACGGCGGTCCCCGGGTCGTGCGGCGCGCTCCACGCCCGCATGACCGGGATGCCGACGGGGCATCACGACGAGATGATCGTCGTCCGGATGCGGCGGGCCTCCCATGTGTTAGGGTGCCCGAACTATGGGGAGATACACAGGACCGGTCGAACGACTCTCACGGCGCGAAGGAGTCGAGCTCTACCTCAAAGGACTTCGCGCACACAACGGCAAGTCGGCGCTCGAGCGGCGCGGGCCGCTGCCGCCCGGTGAGCACGGCGGTGCCCGACAGCGCAAGCAGTCGGTCTACGGCCAGCAGCTCCGGGCGAAGCAGCTCTGCAAGCGCTACTACGGCGTGCGTGAGAAGCAGTTCCGCCGCTACGTCAACGGCGCCCAGCGGTCGCGCCAGATGACGGGTGACGCCCTGCTCGTCGCCCTCGAACGACGGCTCGACAATGTCGTGTACCGGCTGGGAATCGCGTCCACCCGCGCGCAGGCACGCCAGTTCGTGGGGCACGGCCACATCCTCGTGGACGGCCGGCGCGTCGACATCGCGTCGTACCCGGTCAAGCCCGGTCAGGCCATCGGGCTCCGCCCGGGCAGCCCGGTCGAGGAGCTGGCCCGGCAGGCGACCGAGCTCCTGGGCACGATGGCCCCGTGGCTCGAGGCGGATCCCGACTCCCTCCAGGGACGTGTCCTCCACCTTCCGTCCCGCGAGGAGATCCTAGTGCCGATCGAGGAGCAGCTCATCGTGGAGTTCTACTCACGCCGATGAGCCGATTCGCGCGTCTTGCATCGGTGACATGCCCCGATCACGAGGCGGTCGCCTGGGAGCTGGCACGCCAGTTCGGACACGGGCCCCGCATCGCCCGGGGACGTGACGAACTCGGCGAACTGGCGACCCGCCTCCCGACGACGGAATCCGGCGAGGAACAGCTTGCCGCGCTCGCCGACCTGGCCGCACGGCATTTCTGGGTCTCGGCCGACGACTCGCACGACGTCGCCTCCCCCCTTCTGCTGTCGGACGTCATCCGCTCGGGCGGTGGCGACCCGTCGGCCGTCGCGGTCGCTCTGGTGGCGATCGGCGCACGCGCCGAATACGCCACGGACCTCGTCGGCGACGGCGCCCGCCTCCTGGTGGCATACCCCGGCCTGTACCACGTGGTCGACCCGGCCGCGACACCCGGACTGGTGGACGCGCACACCTACGGCGTCGACCTGGAATGGCGGTGCGCCCACGAGGTCGCCGGCATCGTCCTCACGACGATCCGCCGGCGGGCGGATCTGGCCGGGGACCTCGGACGCTCGGTCGCCGCGACGGCCCTGCTCGGCACGCTGCCGACCTCCGAGCGGCCCGCGCCGGACCTCCACGAACTGAACTAGACGGCGGCGACGGCCGAGGCGCCGCCGTCAGCCCGGCTCGGGCGCGATCTCGTACATCGTCGCCCAGTTCTTCCCGGTGACGTACCAGTGCCCGGAGCGGGGATCGAGGGCGATGCCGTTCGCCTCATTGGCCGTGGGCGGCTGCTCCGCCGCCAGAGCCGAGATGTCGAGGGTCGCCGTGACGTGCCCCGTGGCCATGTCGACGACGACGATGGTCGTGGTGGGCCAGACGTTGGCCGCCACACGTCCGTCCCCGACGTACTCCAGCTCGTTCAGCCGCTCGACCGGCGCCCCGTCCTCCGTCACCGTGACACGCCGCCGGACCGCCCGGGTCGCCGGATCCAGGACGCGGAGGATGCTCGTGCCGTCGGACATGACGAGGTCGTCGCCCATGGTGGTGAGCCCCCAGCCCTCCCCGGCGTACCTCCAGGTACCGGATGCACGCAGGCCGGCCGTCCTCCAGAGGAACCCGGTGTGGTTCTTCCACGTCAGCTGGAAGACGTGGTCACCGTGGACGGTGACGCCCTCCCCGAAGACGGCGGGCGGAAGACGGCGACGCGCACGGACCCGGCCGGAGGCGATCTCCACCCGGCGCAGCTCCGACCGTCCCTCGAGCCCGGTGCCCTCGAGGAACGCGCCGTCGTGGACGACGAGCCCCTCCGTGAACGCCGCGGTGTCGTGCGGATGGCGCGCGACGACCGTGTAGGCGACCCGCTCGACGGCATCACCGGCGGAGCCGCGCGACGGATGCGTCGTTCCCCCGCAGCCGGAGATCAGGATCAGCGGGACGACGGCACAGGCCGCCCGGCGACGGGACATCACGACCTCAGCCGGCGCACGTGCCCACGATGCCGCTCACGAGCGGATCGAGCGTGGAGGCGATCTGCCCCGGGCCGTGGCGCAGGAGGTCACGGCGCGTCCCGAAGCCGGAGAGCACCCCGAACGTCTGGGTACCCGCCGCGTTGCCGGCCTTGATGTCAACCATCGTGTCGCCCACCATGACGGCGTGCGGCGCAGGCACTCCGAGCGTGCGGAGCGCACCGAGGAGCGGCTCCGGATGCGGTTTCGTCCGGCGATAGGTCTGACCGGTGACGACGACGTCCACGAGACCGCGCAACTCGTGCTGGTCCAGGAAACGCTCCACCTGGCGCTGCGGTCCGGCCGACACGATGCCGATGCCGACCCGCCCGTGCAACGCGCTCAGCGCCTCGCGGACCCCCGGGCACGTACGGGTGACGCCCCGCGGGGAGAGGGCGTCGATCAGCCGGTTCAGCGGACCGTCGAGGTCGACGTAGTCGGCGATGCGCAGAAGGGTCTGCACCGGCCGTTCGACCGCGAGCACCGCCGGTCGTCCCCATCGCGCGGCGCGGTCCGGCCCCGCGACACGCCGGAGGACGCCCTCGGCGATGTGGACGAGTTCGTCATCCGTGTCGCGGAGGGTGCCGTCCACGTCGAACAGGACGGCACCGATCCGTGAGAAGTCGATGGCCATCGACGAAGCGTCCTGTGCGTCCCGCGACGGTGCTCGCCGGCCGGGAACCCGTCAGTAGCGGTAGTGATCGGGCTTGAACGGTCCGTCCACCGGCACGCCGATGTAGGAGGCCTGCTCCTGGCTGAGGGTGGTGAGCTCCACGCCGAGGGCGTCGAGATGGAGGCGCGCCACCTTCTCGTCCAGGTGCTTGGGCAGGACGTAGACCTGCTTACCGTACTCGCCGGGCTTGGTGAACAGCTCGACCTGGGCGATCGTCTGGTTGGTGAACGAGTTCGACATCACGAAGCTGGGGTGCCCGGTGGCGTTGCCGAGGTTGAGCAGACGCCCCTCCGAGAGGACCAGCACCGCATGACCGTCCGGGAAGACCCACTTGTCGACCTGCGGCTTGATGGTGATGCGCTCGATGCCCGCGAACCCCTCGAGGCCGGCCATGTCGATCTCGTTGTCGAAGTGACCGATGTTCCCCACGATGGCCTGGTGCTTCATCCTCGCCATGTGTGCGGCGGTGATGATGTCCTTGTTGCCGGTGGCGGTGACGAAGATGTCCGCCTCGGAGACCACGTCGTCCAGGCGCTTGACCTCGTAGCCCTGCATTGCCGCCTGAAGCGCGCAGATGGGGTCGATCTCGGTGACGATGACACGTGCGCCCTGGCCTCGGAGGGACTCGGCACATCCCTTGCCGACATCGCCGAAGCCGCAGACCACGGCGACCTTGCCGCCGATCATGACGTCGGTCGCGCGGTTGATGCCGTCGATGAGGCTGTGACGGCACCCGTAGAGGTTGTCGAACTTCGACTTGGTGACGGAGTCGTTGACGTTGATCGCCGGGAAGAGGAGCTCCTCCCGCTCGGCCAGCTGGTAGAGCCGATGCACGCCGGTGGTGGTCTCCTCCGTCACGCCCCGGATGCCGGCCGCGATGGCCGTCCACCGGCGCGGGTCCTCGGACAGCGAGCGCGTGAGGAGCTCGAGGACGACCCGGAACTCCTCCGAGTCGGCCCCGGCGGGGTCGGGGACGGCGCCCGCCGCCTCATACTCGACGCCCTTGTGCACGAGGAGCGTGGCGTCGCCTCCGTCGTCCAGGATCATGTTCGGTCCGCCGCCGTCGGGCCACAGGAGCACCTGCTCGGTGCACCACCAGTACTCCGTGAGGGTCTCCCCCTTCCAGGCGTACACCGGCACACCGCGCGGTTCGTCGGGCGTGCCGTCGGGACCGACCGCGATCGCCGCCGCGGCGTGGTCCTGGGTGGAGAAGATGTTGCAGCTGGCCCAGCGGACCTCCGCCCCGAGCGCCGTGAGCGTCTCGATGAGGACGGCGGTCTGGACCGTCATGTGGAGCGATCCGGTGATGTGCGCGCCCTTCAGGGGCTGCGAGGGCCCGAGTTCGCGGCGGATGGCCATGAGGCCGGGCATCTCGTCCTCGGCCAGCTCGATCTCCCTGGGACCGAACTCCGCCAGCGAAAGGTCGGC
>CALMEC010000039.1 GCA_937862675.1 uncultured Actinomycetes bacterium | reverse complement strand
GCCCGTCGAAGCAGAGGATCGCGACGCTGGAGGCGATCGCCGGCTCGGATACGCGCATCATCTACATGGGCCCCACCCCCGATCCCGCCGGGGAGACGGCCCTGTCGCGCGGGGTGCTCAATCAGGTCAGCCGAAGCGTGCTCGAGATGAAGGGCATCCAGCGCTTCGAGTTCACGGACGACGACGGCGTGCGGCGCGTCGCGGCCGCAGCCCCTCTCCGCTTCGGCGACGAGACGATCGGCGCGGTCATCCTGACGCGTGAACGGGCCGCCCTCTTCTCGGTCTGGCAGGACATCGCGACGCGCGTCGTCTGGGCCGGCCTGCTCGGCCTCGTGGTGGCGGTGGTCATCTCGCTCGTCCTCACGCGCCGCGCCCTCCGCCCTCTCCGCCCGCTGCAGGACGCGGCACTGGGGGTCGCCCGGGGAGACTTACGGACCCGGGTGGAGGACGGTGGCCCGGAGGAGGTCGCGGCACTGTCGGCCGCCTTCAACACCATGGTGCGCGAACTGCGGCGGCGCGATCGGGTCAATCGCGAGTTCCTCATGCGGGTCACGCACGATCTCCGGACCCCCCTCACCGCGATCCGCGGCCACACGCAGGCGCTCGCGGACGGCGTGGTGCCGGCCGACCAGGTGGGGCGTTCGCTGGCCGCGATCGACAGCGAGTCGGAACGGCTCGCCCAGCTCGTCACCGACCTCCTGGACCTGGGCAAGCTCGAGGCACGGCGGTTCGAGGTGGAACTCGACGAGATCGACGCGAACGACCTCCTCGACCACGCGTTCCACGCCCACCAGGGCGAGGCCGCACGCCGGGGCCTCCGATACCGGCGTGACGTGTCCCCCCTCCCCCCGATGGTGACGGATGCCCCGCGACTGCGGCGCATCGTCGCGAATCTCATCGAGAACGCCCTGCGGTGGACGCCGGCCGACGGGACCGTCACCGTCACCGCGCATCCCGACGAGGACCGCATCCGGATCGCCGTGACCGACACCGGACCGGGCATCCCCGCCGACCAGCGCGAGTCGGTCTTCAAACCGTTCTGGTCGCAGACCACCCCGGACGGGCACAGCGGGAGCGGGCTCGGCCTGGCGATCTCTCAGCAGCTGGCCCAGGTGCTGGGGGGCGACCTCGTGCTGGACGACGCCTATTCCGGCGGGGCCCGCTTCGTCCTGACCCTCCCGGCTCGTCACTCCGATGAGAACGCACCGCCCAGCGCGATCCATCTCGACGATCGCGATACGCCGCTCCGGTGAGCGGCGTATCGCTCACGCCGTACAGGACGCCGCACGCCGCATGACGGCGCGAGGGCCGGACACGCCTGTGGGGCGGGGATGACCATCCCCGCCCCACAGGTACAACGATCTCGAGCCGGACAGCCGGAGTCCTGTCAGGACTCCTCCTCGTGGGTCTCGAGGACGACCGGTCCACGCTCGCCGGTGCGGACCCGGATCGCCTCTTCGACGTCGTAGACGAAGATCTTGCCGTCACCGGGTTCGCCCGTGTGCGCGTGCGTCATGATCGTGTCGATCGTCCGGTCCACATCCTCGTCGTTGACCACGATCTCCAGTTTCAGCTTCGGCCGGAGGAAGATGGTCGACTTCGCACCGCGGTAGGTCTCGGTGTAGCCCTTCTGACGGCCCGATCCCTTGACCTCGCTGAGGGACATCGACGGGATGCCCATGGAGTCGAGCTGGTTGCGGATCTCCTCGAAGGCCTCGTGACGGATGAACGCTTCGATCTTCTTCACGAGGTGACCTCCGTGGTGGACGTGGACACCGCGGGCTGCGGGGTGAGACCGGCGATGGCACCCGATCCTGGCAGAGCCGCCGGCTCGGCGCCGGGGACGTCGATGAACCGCTCGGGGTAGCCGAACATGCCGTGCTCGGAGATGTCCTGCCCGGCGATCTCCTCCTCCTCGGTGATGCGGAGCCCCACCGTCTTCTTGATGATGTAGAAGAGGATGAACGACGCGCTGAGCGTGAATGCGACCGTGACGGCGACGCCGTAGAACTGCACCCACAGCTGGGAGGCCCCGCCGCCCATGAACAGGCCGGCGCTCTTGCCGAGACCGGCGTCCACCGTCCGCTCCGCCGTGGCGAAGAGACCGAGGGCCAGCGTGCCCCAGACACCCGCGAGGCCGTGGACCGGGAGGCACCCGATCGGGTCGTCGATGCCGAGGCGGTCGACCAGGAGGACGACCGGCGGCACGAGCAGACCGGCCACCAGCCCGATGACGACCGCAGCCCATGGGTCGACGAAGGCACACGGCGCGGTGATGGCCACCAGGCCGGCGATCGCGCCGTTGGCGATCTGTGAGACGTCGAGCGTCTTGAACAGGGCCCGCGCGGCGATCGTGGCACCGAGGACACCGGCGGCGGCGGCCAGGTTGGTGTTGACCGCGACGTCCGAGAAGTTGACGCCGACGGCGTTCAGCGCGGATCCGGGGTTGAACCCCATCCATCCGACCCACAGGATGATGACGCCGAGGACGGCGAGCGGGATGGAGTGCCCCGGGATCGGGACGGCCTTGCCCTTGAAGAACTTGCCGATGCGCGGGCCGAGCATGATGGTCCCGGCGAGCGCGGCGAGCGCACCCTGGAGGTGGACGATGGACGAACCGGCGTAGTCCAGGAATCCGTCCTGGGCGAGCCATCCCCCGCCCCACGTCCAGTGGGCGACGATCGGGTAGATCAGCCCGGCGAACACCACACCGAAGACGATGTAGGCCATGAACTTGGTGCGGTCCAGCATCGCGCCGAACACGATCGCGAGCGAGACGGCGACGAAGACCGCCTGGAAGAAGAACTGCGCGTGGACGGGCGTGTCACTGGCACCCGCGATGGCGGTGAACGTCCCGAGCGGGTCGCTCACGTCCAGGAACCACCCCTTGTGGCCCATGAACCCGTTGCCGTTCCCGAAGGCCAGCGCGAATCCGACAGCCCAGAACATGAGGAACGAGACCGCAAGGTTGATGACGATCTTGCCGGCGACGGCGCCCGCGTTCTTCATGCGCGACAGCCCGATCTCCAGCATGGCGAAGCCCGCCTGCATGAAGAGGACGAGGACCGCCGCGAAGAAGACGAGAAGCTGGTTGATCGATGTCGCCTGTGCCGCCAGCTGGTCGGTGACGGACGTGCCCTGTGCGGATGCAATCGCCGGCGCCACCAGGGATACGGCAAGTACCGCAAGCACCGGGAGCCCCGGTCGTCGTATTCGCATGTCGTGCTCCTCCAAGACGATGTGGCCGGTCGGCCACGTTACGGGGAGCAATGTAGGTCGCACCCATGCCGGGGCACCTTGGCCACATGGAGGAACTCACGACGGCGCGATGTGGGACATCGGGCCCAAGGGTGTCGGCGGGGACCAGCGGCCGACAGCCGGTCCAGCGGGGCCAGACCCGACGACGGAACCACACCAGAATGAGTGCGCCGGATGCCTCCATCGGGAGGCACCCGGCGCACAGGGACTGCACAGCAGTGGTTTGCCCTAGCTGTTCGCCTTCGTCTCCATCCACTTCGTCGAGCGCCAGGCGGACGTCACGGGGTCGAGGAAGTACGGCGGTGCTTGGTAGGCGAGCCGTCCGTCGTAGATGTAGTCCTTCTGGTAGCCGGTGACGTTGGTGCCACCGGAACTCGTTGCAACCGCGCCACGATACATCTGGGCGATGGCACCCACCACCGTCAGCTTGTCCATCTTCGCTCCCTTGTGGTACTCCGGGACTCGGAACGAGTGCTGGAGTGCGAGGATCGCGGCGTGGATTGTGAGGTCATCCGGCGTCGCGGTCATGTTCGTGCAGGTGACGCCACTGGCCATCCCCGGGCTGCCCGACATCATGTACATGTTGGCGGCGGGCCACGCATTCGCGTAGACGACCTTGTTACTGCTGTTCACACACTTGAGCGGGTGGTACGTCTGAACGAAGTTGTTCGCGATCAGGCCGAGCATGTCTGTCGAGTTGGGGTTGGCGGTGTCCGGAGCGGTGTTGTAGACGGTGTCGCCCGTGATCGTGATGTCACGTGCGGAACCGATGGTCAGCCGCCCGTTGAGCGTTCCGGAGAGGAACACATCACCGTGCTGGGCCCCCCAGTACGTCGAGTTGTAGTCGTCCGAGTTCACCACCGTGGGCATCCCCGTCATCTTTCCGTTGGAGCCCGAGAACGACTTGACGTAGATGACACCGTTGGCAGGGAGCGCCAGGTTGGTGGCCACCACACCGGTCGTCGCCTTGGCGGGGCCGGCGAAGGAGCGGTTCCGGGTCCGCGAGGAGCGGGTGGGGGACG
>CALMEC010000038.1 GCA_937862675.1 uncultured Actinomycetes bacterium | reverse complement strand
GGGAGGGGATGACGCCGCGGCCGTCGCCCGCGGGGAGGAGCTCCTGCGGGAGGGACGCGTCGCCGCCGTCCTCGTCGCCGGGGGACAGGGAACACGTCTGGGCTTCAACGGCCCGAAGGGGGCGTTCCCGGTGGGTGCCGTCACCCGGCGGATGCTCTTCGACCATCACGCCGGACGGATCGCCGCGATGCGGGAGCGGTACGCCTGCGAACTCCCGTGGTACGTCATGACGTCACCGCAGAACGATGAGGCGACCCGGGAGATCTTCCGGGAGAACGACTGGGTCGGCCTGTCCCCCGGCTCGGTCCAGCTGTTCGTCCAGGGTGAGCTGCCCGCGGTGGACCGGAGGACCGGGACGATCCTCCGTGAGACGCCCGACCGGATCGCGCTGTCACCCGACGGGCACGGGGGCCTCTTCCCGGCCCTCGTCCGGGAGGGCGTCCTGGACGACATGCGCTCCCGCGGGGTGTCGACCTTCGTCACCTTCAACGTCGACAACCCCATGCTGTCCGTCGCGGACCCGCGTCTTCTGGGCCATCACGCCCAGGCCGGGGCGGAGATGTCGAACGTGGTCGTGCGCAAGCACGATCCGCGAGAGCGTGTGGGCGTCGTGGCGAAGCGCGCGGACCGCACCGTCCTGGTTGAGTACAGCGATCTGCCGGACGACCTCGCCCGCCTGCGGGAACCGGACGGCGGTCTGGTCTTCTGGGCCGGCTCGATCGCCGCCCACGCCATCGAGCGGGAGTTCGCGGAACGGGTCGGCGCCGAGGGCGGGCTTCCCTACCACCGGGCGCTCAAGGCCGTCCCGTACGTCCACGAGAGCGGGGAGACCGTCACCCCCGACCAGCCCAACGCCGTCAAGTTCGAGGCGTTCATGTTCGACGCGCTCCCCATGGCCGAACGCGCCGTGAGCGTCGAGGCGGACCGCTACGAGGAGTTCTCCCCCATCAAGAACGCGGAGGGACCGGACAGTCCGGACACGGCCCGGCGCGACCTCAATCGCCTCTATGCGTCCTGGCTGCGCGCGGCGGGCGTGGACATCGCGACCGACGCGTCCGGAGACCCCGGCGTCGACATCGAGGTCGACCCACGGTTCGCCATCGACGCCGGCGACCTCCGGCGACGGCTTCCGGAGGGCTACGCACCGACTCCCGGTGAGCCGATCCTGCTGGCCTAGATCGTTCGTTCCCCGGGGGGCCGTGGATGTGGGGTGCCTCTCCGGATGATGCGGAGCGCGCCGGTTCCGAGGAGCATGCCGGTTCGCCCGCCGGGCTCACGGTGACATGACCGCGTCACCGGGACCGGCACCACGCCGTGAGACCGCAGAACACCCATCCCGCCGGTGGATCAGGTGCGGGAGTGTGCCCTCTGCGTGCCCCGCACCTCCGGCGGCAGCGCGAAGGTGATGCCCTCGTCACTGGGCACGGCGCTGCCGCCCCGCACCCATCCCAGCTCCTCCAGGCGCTCGGCGACTCCGATCACGAGCGACTCCGGAGCGGACGCGCCGGCCGTGAGCGAGATGCTCTGGCCCTCGCGGAGCCATCCCGGATCCAGCTCGGACACGTCGTCGATCAGGTGGGCGTCCGCGCCGCGGGCCCGGGCGACCTCGACGAGACGCAGGGAGTTGGACGAGTTCTGAGAGCCGACCACGAGGACGAGCTCCGCGCCCGCGGTGACGGTCGCCTTCACCGCGTCCTGACGGTTCTGCGTCGCGTAACAGATGTCGCTGGACGCCGGCTCGTACAGCTCAGGGAACCGGCGGCGGAGAATCGTGATGATCTCGCTCATGTCGTCCAGCGAGAGCGTGGTCTGCGTGGCGAGCGCGACGTTGGACGGGTCCGGCACCTCGACCGTCCTGGCCTGCTCGGCGTTCTCGACGACGATGACGTGATCCGGTGCCTCACCCCGCGTCCCGATCACCTCGTCGTGGTTCGTGTGGCCCACGAGCAGGACGGTGGCGCCGCGCTTGGCGTAGCGTCGGACCTCGGCATGGACCTTGCTGACCAGCGGGCATGTCGCGTCGATCACGCGCAGGTCGCGTTCCCGGCACCGCCGGTAGATGTCGGGGCTGCTGCCGTGGGCGGACAGCACGATGGTGGCCCCCACGGGGACCTCATCGGGATCGTCGACGAAGACGGCGCCCTTGGCGGCCAGTCCGTCGACCACATGGCGGTTGTGGACGATCTCGCCGCGCACGTAGATCGGCGCCCCCTGGTCCCGGAGGGCCTGCTCGACGGTCTCGATCGCGCGATCGACGCCGGCGCAATAGCCCCGAGGGGAGATCAGAGTGAGTGACGTCATGCGCACACCAGCCTAGCGGCTCCGCCCGTGACGGAGGATGAGGCCGGTCCCCCGGGCTTCCGGCGACGCGGGACGAGGACGGGACGGATCGCGGTGGCGGAGGATTAGCATCGCCCCCATGCCCTCACGCCAGGACACCGCCGAGTCCCTGCTACGGATCGCCGTCGACGCCGCGCGCGACGCGGGTCGCCTGCTGACCGACCGGTTCCGTGGGCCCGCGACCGGCATCGCGTCCAAGTCGACCCGGACCGACCTCGTCTCGGACGCCGACCGGGACGCGGAGCGCGTCATCCTCGAGCGGATCCGGGCGGAGCGTCCCGGCGACAGGATCGTGGCGGAGGAGTCCGGCGGATCAGCGGCGACGCCCGGTGCCGCAGGCGTCACGTGGCACGTCGACCCGCTGGACGGCACCGTGAACTTCCTCTGGGGCATCCCCACCTGGTGCGTCAGCATCCATGCGTCGGACGCCGAGGGGGATCTGGCCGCGGTCGTGTCGGACCCGTCGCGCGACGAACTCTTCACCGCCGTCCCCGGCCGGGCGTGGCTCAACGGCTCGCCGCTCGCCATGCGGCCGTCGTCGGATCTCGGGGACGCCCTGGTCGCCACCGGATTCGCCTACGACGCAGGCGTGCGCGAGCGGCAGGCGGCCGGCCTCCCCGCCGTCCTTCCCCCGGGCCGCGACATCCCGCGGGCGGGGGCCGCCGCACTCGACCTCCTCCGGCTTTCGGGGGGGCGGGGGGGGGCCCACTTTCAACGCCGGT
>CALMEC010000037.1 GCA_937862675.1 uncultured Actinomycetes bacterium | reverse complement strand
GTTGTTCTCCCTGTGTCACCGAGAACCACAGCTTGGTGAGCGAGATGCCGCTGTCCACCAGCATCTCTTCGAATCGGGGTGTCAGGCGCATGTGGCGCTCGTATTCGTCGTCGGTGCAGAAGCCCATGACGCGCTCCACCCCCAGGCGGTTGTACCAGGAGCGGTCGAAGAGGACGATCTCGCCGGCGGTGGGGAGGTGGCGGACGTAGCGCTGGAAGTACCACTGATGCATCTCGGTGTCGGTGGGCTTCGTCAGCGCCACCACGCGCGCGGCACGAGGGTTGAGGTGCTCCATGAACCGCTTGATGGTGCCCCCCTTACCGGCGGCGTCCCGCCCCTCGAACACGACGACACAGCGCTGCTTCGTGTCGATCAGCCAATACTGGAACTTGAGGAGCTCGATCTGTAACAGGTACTTCTCCACCTCGTATTCATCGCGGTCCATGCGATCCGGATAGGGGAAGTCCTCGCGCCAGGTCTCGACGGCGCTTCCGCCGGGGTCGATCAGGTCGGGGTCCGAGCCGTGATCGTCGCGGACCGTGTAGCCCTCCTGGCGGAGCTGGTCGATGTACTCACGAAGCCGCTGCTGCATGGGCGCTCCGGCGGGATGGGGGTGGACGGCGACGGCCGGTCGGCCGCATGGTCCGGACTCTATCCGGCGGCTGCGGCCGGACGATCTCCCTGTCGTAACACGCGGCGGGCATCCCGCTGGGCAGGGATTCTGCCCTGCCGTTCGAGCACCGCGGCCGACGAGCGGGTGTGGGCCAGCCGCCCGATACCCGTGGTGAGGGCCTCGTGGTAGACCTCGTCCGCATCCAGGTGACGCAACTCGTCGGCCAGGCACTCGGCATCGGACCGGCGGATGAGCGGCACACGGCGCGGGGGATGAAGGGCCTGGATGAGGGCGGCGCGCTCGGCTCCGGTGGGCCGATAGATGTCCAGGTCGCCCGAGTCCCTGGCGAGGCGCACGCTGACGAGCCCGCTTCCGCGCGGCGTACGTGCCCGTGCGATCCTCACGCCGAGGCGCGCGGACAGCCATCCCGCCAGCAGATCGGTCGACGGCGAGTCACCCGCACCGACGACGATCCCATCGGTGATCGGGTCGAACGGTGCCTGGTCGAGTGCGGCCGCCAGGACGGCGCGCCAGCGCGTGACGCGGCTCCAGGCCAGATCGCTGTCGCCGGGCCGGTAGTGCTCGGCACGGCGGACCAGCTCCGCGCCCGGGTTCCTCGCGGTCGCGCTGTCGGTGATCCGCCGCTGGCAGAGGTGCCCCAGGGGGTCCGCCTCGGTGTCGTCCGGTGCGCGGTGCGGCCACCAGCCGACGATCGGGGAGTCGGGCAGGAGGAGAGGGACGGCGAGCGCAGCCGGCTGTCCGGCCACGGGCCCGCGTGCATGGAGCAGGATGACCTCGGCGGCGCCGGCGTCGCCCCCGACGCGGATCTGGCCGTTCAGCCGGCTGCGTCCACGGCGTCCCTCGTCGACGATCACCACGATCCGTGACGGATGCTGGTGTGAGGCCTGGATGGCCGAGGTGACCGCAGCCTCGCAATGGGGGCCGTCGACGGCGATCACCAGC
>CALMEC010000036.1 GCA_937862675.1 uncultured Actinomycetes bacterium | reverse complement strand
CCGGTGCCGAGGATCTCGCGGAGTGCCGGCGTGCGGAGGAACGGCTGGAGCCGCGAGGTGAACCACGAGATGAGGTCGGCGAACTCCTTGTCACCGAGCCCGATGAGTTCTGAGTCGAGGCGCACTGCAGCGTCCGCGGAGCGGGGGCGGACAGCGCGAGCCAGCGTCTGCAGACCCTCCTTCGTAAGGGACAGCGCGAGCACGTCCGTGAGCGATGTGCGCGGCCCGAAGATCTCGTAGGTCGCCTGGGTGATGAGCGTGAAGGTGCGCTTGAAACGCTCCCCGACCATGCCCTCCTTGTTCGGGTCGAGCATCACCTGAATGAGTTCCAGGAGTTCTGCCAGGACGCGCTCGCGGGACTCGGCATCTTCCTCCGCGATCGGGTTCAGCCGGATCGGGTGCTGCCGGTCGCCGTGCCGGATGTAGTGCGTGACGACCTCGTCGAGCGTCGAGCAGTACGCGGCCGCGCGGGCCGCCGCGTCGCCGTGCGGGTCGAGGTAGATCACCTGGTAGCCGGAGTGAGTCAGCGACCACACGAGTTGCGCGATGGTCGTCGTTTTGCCGCTGCCGGACTGGCCTTCGATGAAGCAGTGACGGACGAGGTCGCTGGCGTCGAGGGCGACGTCGACCCGTTGGCCGAACGCGTCGGTGGCCCAGCCGAGCCGGATCGGGCTCACTGGTGCCAGAGGCATGGGGTCGAGGGGACGATCCGGCACAGACCGCTCCTTCGTCGGCATGCCGACGCCCTTCAGCGCCCACACCCCCGGGAGCCCGGTGAGTGCCTCGGCATGGGTCTGACTCGTGGCGTGGCCCGCCAGTTCGGTCACGGGCTCGTTCCAGAGCCGCATCGCCGCGGCCGGATCGAGTGCCTGCAGGCGCAGCTCCCTCGACCGACGGCTCAAGGCGGTACGGACCATCGGCGGCACCTGGTCGACACCGGCGATGACGGTGCGGGCGCGAACCACCGAGCCGGTGTTCCGGCCCATCCCGGCGTAGGTGTAGATCGCGTTCAACTCGTCGACGACGATCTGCTGCTCCAGCTCTGTCGCCGGGGCCAGGTCCCACCAGGCCACGAATTCGCCCTCGGACTGCGCCATGAGCTTCAGCAGGTAGGCCCAGCTGTCCCAGCCGTCGGTGGTGGGTGCCGCGTAGGTCGGGCGCATCCGAGGAGGGAAGCGGTCCCTAAGGTCCGAGCGCATGTCGAACGGGGCCGGCTCAGGTTCGTACTCGGCCGAGGCGATCGTGACCCGGGTCAGCTCGTGGGCCGCGCCGAACGACGCTCGTGGCCAGAGAGCCGTGGCATCTGCGTGGTCTGCGGGAATCGCGTCCTTCGACAGGAACAGCGTGCTGCCGAACACGAACCGGAGGTCCCGGTAGCTCACCTCCTGTGCTGCCGATCCGAACAGCCAGATCCCGCCTTCGATTCGGCTCGTGCCGGGCCCCTTGCGGAACGCACCGCGGATGGCGGCATCGTGCCGCAGTTCCGCGGCGAGCCGCACCGCGTCGCCCGCGTCAGCCTTCGCCCGCTCCTCGGGCTTGTCCTCCCGGACCAGCGCCTCGACCCGGTAGAGGCGGGCGGCCTGCAGCGCAGGGTCGATCTCAGGGTCCTGGCCGCCGAACATTGCGCGGTACTCCTTCATCGGAGTTCTCCTTCCGACTGGTCGGCGAACGCGCGCAGGAGGCGGGTGACCGCAGCATCGACGAGCGTGAGGAACTCATCGCGAACGACCTCGTGGTAGTCGGGGACGTGCTCGGCGAGCCACGCGGAAGCGCCGTCCTCGTCATCGGCGTCGACCAGCGACTCGAACTCGTCGAGCTCGGCCGGGGACAGCCGGGAACTGAGGCGCTCACCGACGTTCTCCTCGAGCAGGGGGTAGAGGAGGTCCCGCCAGCCTGCGGCGATGAATGCGGGGTCCACCTCACCGTGCCCGTGCTCGGCGAGACGCGCGAGCGTCTCCTCGACCGGGTTGATCGGTGCCGTCATCTGCTCTGGCATCAGGGTTCTTCCTTGGGGGTTGTGATTGGGGGTTGGGGCGGGACCTGGCGCGCCACCTGCGGTCCGGGCTGGGAGTCGGGATCGGGCGGCCGATCGGGCAGTCCGGGCCCTGTCTGGGAGCCGAGTCGGGGTTCCAGATGTGCATCTCGTCAGCTCCTTGGGTGCGTCATGTTCCGTTGTGGTCGGGGCGCCTAGTCCCGCCCGCGGTCGGCGAGCGGGACTAGGCGGTCTAATCAGTCGCGGCCGTTCCAGTCCGCGACGTCCGCGTCGGACCAGTCGGCCGAGTCGCCGGTCTGGTCGTACGAGCCGTTTCCACCCATCCGGATCACCTCCCCTCTGTCTGAGTGCCAGTCGATCGGGAATCTCGATCGCCATATGAGTCTTGAACCGGCCAGACTCTGGGGATGGCTGGAACCTGGCTGGTCTGAGGCAGAGATCGGGCAAGCTGGTACGCACCCGGTAGGGGCAGCTTTAGAACGCAGCTCAGCCCCAGTGAATGCCGCACACCGGGCACTTCTTGAACGCAGCCTTGTTGCCGCATTCGGTGCCGCAACCGCGGCAGACGTACATCGCCATTCGGCGACCAGTCATCGTGAAGTCGTACATATTTCACCTCCTCTGTCGAACGTGGGCTAGACCGCGACGCCTTAGGCGTTGCAGCTGGCGGTGGAAAGTAGTGGGGGTCGCGGTCATCGCCATCTGGGTCACCGGACCCCGGAAAGATCCCGCACGACGCGGAGTGCGCCGACGCGGCGACGCTTCGGCTTGCCGGAGCGTACTGATTCGATGTCGGCTACCTCGCGGTAGGTCGCGTACTTCGCGAGGTCCTCGTCGGTGAGGGTCTCGGGCTCGAACATTACGTAGGGACTGGCGATCTCGCGTCGGCCGTCTGAGCCATACGCGTGGATCGGCCAGTGGTTGAGCGACAGGTACGCTTGCGTCCGCAGCCGATCTTGAGCTGTCGCCCCGGCGTCGAAGTGTTTCAGCGCGACACAGAGCAGTACGGCGGCTAGCGGGTGGGGGCGGACCGAGAGTCCGATCGGGCTCGGCGTGACGATCCCGCTGAGCTGCTGGCGGATCGGGGGGGCGCTCTCCATGATGGCGTGCCGGTGCAGATCGCTGTCTCGCAGCACCAGTGCGCCGAGTTCGCCGACGTCGATCGTCTTGCCTGGCCCGAAGCTGAAGATCGCCGCGTCAGCCAGCGAGCCAACCGGCAGGCCGTCGAGCTTCGACCCGAGCGCCTGGGCGCAGTCTTCGACGATCGGCACCCAGGGGAGTGCCTTCTGCAGCGCCCGAATGTCTGCAGGTATGCCGAAGAGATGGGTGGCGACCAGCGCACGCGTGCGGGCGGTGCGACGGGCTAGGGCCTGGGCGGGGTCGATCGTGAGCGTCGCCGGATCCGTCGGGACGACGACCGCCTTCGCGCCGAGGGCGAGCACGACGGCCAAACTCGAGGTCCAGTCGTACTGCGGGATGAGTACTTCATCGTCCTGCCCGACACCGAGAGCGCGCAGCGCGACCCAGAGTGCGTACGTGGCGCTCGGCATCAGGAGTGTCGGTCGATCCCCGTGCATACTCGAGAGCAGCGCTTCACCGCGCTTGATGGCGCCGCCGGCCGTGAGCTGGCTGGTCGGGGTGGTCGCCGGCTCGTCCAGCCACTCGGCTAGGTTCGCCCCGACACCGCGAAGCCACTCACTATCGGGGTGCTCAGCGCGCACGCTGGTACTCCAGCTCGTTGATCCGCTCCGTGACCCGGTCGCGGTCGAGCGAGCCGTCCGTCTGCACGAAGTCGCGAAGGTAGGACGGCGGCTGGGTGGCCGCCTCCCCGAAGTGGCGTGCAGCCATCCACGGTAGGTGGCTAGTAAAGGTCGTCGCTTCGAGAGCTTCGAGCGTCTGCCGCTCGACGGCTGCGTCGATGCCGGGGTTGTAGTCGACGAGCGCGTCGACGAGGTCGTTGCTCGTGATCTCAGACCGCTGCGCACGGAGCGTCCGCGTCCGGGCAGCGGCGAGCACCGTGACGGCGTCGCGGCTCGTCAGACGCCGCGGGTGCTCGATCAAGGCCTGCAGGGCTACGCCAGGCTCGAGATCCCAGGACCGGATGCGTGCGGTCGCCTCGATCTGCGACGCGAGCTCGTCGACGTCCGGGGGCAGGAATGCGACGCACTTCACTCGGCTCTTCATCGCGGGGTCGAGCTGCCGGGCGAAGTTCGACGCGATGATGACGTGCAGACCAGGCGGCGTCGCCGGGTCGGCGAACATGTCGAGGAACAGCCCAGTCAGCGACGACGAGATCCCGTTCGCATCCCCGAGTCCGCCGCGCTGCCGGTCGGCGGTCAGCGTGTTGTTCTGGTCGTCGAACAACGTCAGGCTTGGTGCCAAGGAGGTGGCGGTGTCACGGTAGCGAACGCCGTTCCGCTGGCTCGAGCCGACCCACATCTCCTCCAGGGTCTCCGGGATCAGCAGCACGATTCCGAGCCAGGTCGCCACCGCCCGGGCGGAGAACGACTTGCCGGTCCCAGGAGGGCCGACGAACGCAAGCCGGAGCGGCACGTCGGGGTCGAGCGCGTAGTCCTCGAGCATCAGGCGGAGCTGGGCGAGTCCGACAAGATCCCGTCCGATGATGACCTGTGTCGTATCGACCCGCGCGATGCCTTGAAGCGCCCGCTCGAACTCGCGCTGGGCACCCTCGCGGACGATCGCGGGCGTCAGGGGATGCTCCGCCGACGTGTGCTCGCGCATGACGCTGACGTCGATGACTCGGAGCGCCCCGGTCGCCCGGGCCGCGGCGTCGGAGGTGAAGTCCGGAGCGAGCACGAGTGGTCGGCGCTCGCTCTGCTGCATGAGTTCGATCGCCGCGCGGCGCTCTGCGGGGCGGGGAAGCCCGAACGTGAGCACCGCGAAGCCAGGAAGTCCTGCCACCTGCTGGCCAAGCGCGCTCCCGCGACTCAGCAGCGCGACGACGTGACCGCCCTTGCGGATGTCAGGGTTTGTCGCGATATCCGCGAGCTGTTCCACGATGCGGGCGATGTCGCCGTTGGCGGTCGCGAGCTGATCCGCGGGCAGGAGGTGGTCGGTCCAGTCGAGCTGGAGGTGGTAGGGCGTGGAGCTGCGGAGCAGGTGATCGCGGAGTCGGTCGATGACGACGGTCGGCGCGGTGCCGTCGCCGACGCCCGTCGGCAGGGAAGCCTTCGGGCCTCCCGGCGCGTTGAGCGCCCGCACGCCGCTTTCGAGACTGTAGAGGATCGTTGCGCGACCCGTGGCGGCGGCGCGGGAGGCGAGCACCCGACGCGAGTCCCTGAGCGCGCCGTCGTCGACGAGCACGTCGCCGGTCTGATCGTTCACCAAGATGACGGTCCCGTCGATCACGGACCGGTCGAACGCGTCGTGGAGGTCGGTGGCGCGGAATCGGGTCTGAACGGTCGTCGCGTTCATCGCCGACCGCCCTCGAGAGCGCGGTCCTTCTTCGCTCGCGTGGTGGTGTAGAGCGACTTCGTGAAGCTGCCCCCGGCGTCGCCGGCGAGGACAGCGCCCCTGGCGAGGCTCGTACGGTCGTACGCGCGTGCGATGACGACTGGCGAGCCCCCTCTCGGGTCGTGGTGCTGCACGTTCACGTCCTCGTCGAAGCTCCCGCCGTACATCCTTCCCGCGCTCGCCGGCGTGGCACTGGCGTCGGCAGCGCGGCTGGCGCAGCAGTGGCAGCGGACCGTGCGCATCACGGCCTGGACGCTTGCGATCGGCGGGACGGGGGGCGTCCCCCCCGGCGTCGGCGGCTCGGTGTCCCTCGGCGTCCGCGTCACCCGACCGGCCAGCCTCGCCGTCCGCGTCAAGCGCTGGGCGCTGGAGGCGGGCCTCGACGCGGTGGCGATCGCCCGCACCGACGGTCCGCCCTCGGCCAGGAAGGCTTCCGGCGGGGGATAGGCCGAGGGGTTGACCACCTCGAAGCCGGCCAGCAGCGTCGTCGCCTGGCGCTCCATCCGTTCGCCGGCCAGCATCACCACGCGCTTGTCGTCGGCCATCGTCAGCCCCCCGAACGTTCTTCTCGTTTCGCTGATGGCAGACCTTGCCTTGTTGAGCAATCGCCAAGGCGCCGCCGGCGCGGCGCGCCGACGGCTCCCAAAACGGCGTTGGACTTTCGGCCGGAACTGGGCCGTCAGACCGCGACGACG